>DATHPL010000606.1:0-2488 GCA_035483915.1 Bradyrhizobium sp. | reverse complement strand
AGCGTATAGGGTCGGCGCGAAATAGCGAGGCGAGTGGAGAGCAGCGATGGCAGGAAGCGTGAACAAGGTGATTCTGGTCGGCAATCTCGGCAAGGATCCCGAAATCCGGCGTACCCAGGATGGGCGGCCGATCGCCAATCTGTCGATCGCCACCTCGGAAAACTGGCGCGACAAGGCCACCGGCGAGCGCAAGGAAAAGACCGAGTGGCATCGCGTCGTGATTTTTAACGAAGGCCTGTGCAAGGTCGCCGAGCAATACCTGAAGAAGGGCGCCAAGGTTTACATCGAAGGCCAGTTGCAGACCCGCAAATGGACCGACCAAGCCGGCGTCGAGAAGTATTCCACGGAAGTAGTGCTGCAAGGCTTCAATTCGAGCCTGACCATGCTGGACGGACGCAGCGGCGGAGGCGGCGGCAGCTTCGGCTCGGACGATCAGGGCGGCGGCGACTTCGGCGCCAGCAGTTCCTCGAGCGCGCCGCGCCGGGCGGTGGCAGCCGGCGCCCGCAACGGCGACATGGACGACGATATTCCGTTCTAAGCCCATTCGTCGAAGTCGGGCGCTGAAAATCTGGCGAAAGCCGATCTCATGAGTCTTGCGCCATTGCTGGATGCCGCGCCGGCGATCCCCGTCCACGCCTTCGCGGCGATGGCGGCTTTCGTGCTGGGGGTGATCCAGCTCGCGGCGCCAAAGGGAACGCTGCCCCATCGGACGATCGGCTGGATCTGGGTCGTCTTGATGCTGGCTGTGGCGGCGAGCTCGTTCTGGATCCACCAGATCAAGCTGTGGGGCCCCTGGAGCCCCATCCATTTGCTGTCGATCTTCACGCTGGTGATGCTCCCGCTCGGCGTCTGGTATGCGCACAGCCATCGCGTTGTGGATCATCGCCGCGTCATGATCGGGATTTTCTCCGGCGCGCTGGTTATCGCCGGCCTGTTCACACTGCTGCCGGGGCGGATCATGCACACGGTCGTTTTCGGCCCTTGAACAGCCCTTTAGGAGGGTGTTTTCCGGCCCGTTTCGGGGCGCAGGCGAGGGTGCCAAGCGTGCTCCCTAAGCTCCTGAAAAAACGAAGGGAAAAACCCTCTGCCAATGTCCGTTTGAGGTGGTCTTGCCCCCCTCGATGCGCTATATGAAATTGATTCTGAATTGACCGGATTTTCCCTTGTCTGAACCTGAAGATACGAAGCCCGGAGAGCCCCCGGCGCCTTCCGATATTCGTCCCGTTTCCATCCTCGACGAGATGAAGCGCTCCTACCTCGATTACGCGATGAGCGTGATCGTGGCGCGTGCGCTGCCGGATGCGCGCGACGGTCTCAAGCCGGTTCATCGCCGCATCCTGTATGCGATGCATGAGAACGGCTTCGACTGGAACAAGCAGCCTAACAAGTCGGCGCGCACCGTCGGCGACGTGATCGGCAAATACCATCCTCACGGCGACCAGTCGGTCTACGACGCGCTGGTCCGCATGGCGCAGGATTTCTCGATGCGCGTGCCGTTGATCCACGGTCAGGGCAATTTCGGCTCGGTGGACGGCGATGCCGCGGCAGCGATGCGTTATACGGAATCGCGGCTCACCAAAATTGCGCATACGTTGCTTGATGACATCGACAAGGACACCGTCGATTTCCAGGCCAACTATGACGACAAGGATCGCGAGCCGCGGGTCCTTCCGGCCAAGTTCCCCAATCTGTTGGTCAACGGCGCCGGCGGCATCGCCGTCGGCATGGCCACCAACATCCCGCCGCACAATCTCGGCGAAGTCATCGATGCCTGCGTGGCGCTGATCGACAATCCCGGGCTTTCGATCGATCAGTTGATGGAGATCATCCCGGGACCGGATTTCCCGACCGGCGGCATTATTCTCGGACGTCAGGGCATTCGCTCGGCCTACCACCTGGGCCGTGGCTCGATCGTGATGCGCGGCAAGGTGTCGATCGAAACCATTCGCAAGGATCGCGAAGCGATCGTGATCACCGAGATTCCCTATCAGCAGAACAAGGCCACGATGGTCGAGCGCATCGCCGAACTGGTGCGCGACAAGAAGATCGAGGGCATTTCCGACCTGCGCGATGAATCCGATCGCAACGGTTTCAGTGTCGTGGTCGAACTGAAGCGCGATGCCGTTCCCGACGTGGTGCTCAATCAGCTCTATCGCTTCACGCCGCTGCAGCAAAATTTCGGCGCCAACATGGTCGCGCTCGACGCCGGCCGTCCGCAGCTGATGAACCTGAAGGATCTGCTGACGATCTTCATCGCCTTCCGCGAACAGGTGGTGACGCGTCGGACCAAGTTCCTGCTCAACAAGGCGCGCGATCGCGCCCATATTTTGGTCGGCCTCGCCATTGCGGTCGCCAATATCGACGAGATCATTCGCGTGATCCGCACCTCGCCCGATCCGAACACGGCGCGCGATACGTTGATGTCGCGCGACTGGCCGGCCAAGGACGTGGCGGCGATGATCACCTTGATCGACGATCCGCGCCATCG
>DATHPL010000605.1:0-4527 GCA_035483915.1 Bradyrhizobium sp. | reverse complement strand
GGCGCATCGTGGCTCTGTTACTTTCGCGCCTTGAAACTCGGTCCAGCGACGCTGGTAGCGCCCATCGACAAGCTGAGCGTCGTGCTGGTGGCGCTGTTTGGCGTGACTTTTCTCGGCGAGCGGCCTTCGCTCTATGGCTGGATCGGAATCGCGCTGATTGCGGTCGGCGCCGTGCTGATTGCGTTCAAGGGCTAGCATAGCGTTTGCGAGCGACGTGGCATCCGGCTCGCGTCAAGAACACGCGTCAAACCAATGCTACGCCGCCACCAATAGCCCCACCCCGATCACGATCAGCACGATGCCGGCAAATTCACGCGCCGAGATCGGCTGCTTGAACGAGTAGTACGCGACCGCTTGCGCGAACAACACTTCCACCAGCGCCAGCGTGCGCACATTGGCGGCGGCCGTCAGCGCGAACGCCAAAAACCAGAATTGCGAGGCGAAGGCGCCCATGAAGCCCGCCAACAGTGACGGCTTCCACAGGCCGAGGATCGCCTTGAGCACGCCGGGCGCGCGCGCGAGCAGATAGATCGTCAGGATCAGCGTCTGCACGAACAGTCCGAACACCAGCGTATAGGTCGCCGCCGTCACGAAGGAAGCGCCCTCGATCGTGATGATCGCGCCGCGATATCCATTGGCGGAGAGCGCGAAGGCCGCAGCCGAAACCAGGCCGATCACGGTCGACCGCCAATCGGCAAAACCTTTTTCGCCGCCCGGCCGCAGCGCCGTGATGACGACGCCGGCGGTTGCGATCACGATTGCGACCACCTTCATGGCGGTCAGATGGTCGCCGAGGAAGACGAAGCCGAAGATCGCGGTCTGGATCGCCTCGGTCTTGATGTAGGCCGTGGTCACGACGAAAGAGCGTTCGTTCATCGCAACCAGCATCAGCCCGGTGGCAACGATCTGACAGAGCGCCCCGAGCAGAAGCCAGGGCCAGAACACTGGTGTCGGACGCGGCAAGGCGTCGCCGGTGAAAATCAACACGCCAATGAAAAACAGGATGGCGAAGGGAAAACCAAACAGGAAGCGGATGTTGGTCGCGCCCCAGGTGCCGAGCGGGCCGGTCAGCTGCCGCTGCATCGCGTTGCGCGCGACCTGGCCCATCGCGGCGGTGATCGTGAAGGGGATCCAGAGCGAGGTAACGGTGAACATTTGCGGGAAAATCGGGGCTGGGAAATCGACCCTCGCCACCGTGCCGGTCGTGGTTCGCGCGGTCAACCCGAGCCGCGCATGACAGCACTGCGCTTCGACGACGTCGGCCCTGCTACACGCCCTCCGCCACGACCATGTAGTTCACGTCCATATCGGACGACAAACTCCAGCGGTCGGCAAAGGGGCTGTAGACGACGCCGGCTTGCTCAGTGATCGTCAGGCGGTTGTCGAGGAGATGACGCGCCAATTCGTCAGGCGTGACGAATTTCTCCCATTGATGAGTGCCGCGCGGCAACCAGCGCAGGACATATTCCGCGCCGACGATCGCGAGCGCAAAACTCTTCCAGTTGCGATTGAGCGTGGAGACTACCATCAGCCCGCCGGGCTTGAGCATCGCCGCGCAACGGCCAAGGAACATGCCGACGTCACTGACATGTTCGACTACTTCCATCGCCAGCACGATGTCGAAGCGTTCGCGCACATCCATTTCCTCAATGGTGGTGCAGCGATAGTCGATCGAGAGGTGGCCACGGTCGGCATGAAGCTTGGCGGCGGCAATATTGCTGGCGGAGGGATCAACGCCGATCACCTGCGCACCCAGCCTGGTCAGCGGTTCGCATAACAGGCCCGCGCCGCACCCGATATCGAGAACGCGCAAGCCGGAAAGACAGTTCAGGCTTTTGACGTTGCGTTCGAACTTGCGGCACGCGGCATCGCGAATATAGGTCAGCCGCAGCGGGTTGATCTTGTGCAGCGGCGCCATCTTGCCCTTGGGATCCCACCACTGTTCCGACAGTTTTGAGAACTTGGCAATCTCGGCCGGATCGACAGTGGACCCTGCGGACAGCGCGGCGGGTGGGTTTGATTGCATGGCCATGGCCGGCTGCTATCCCTAGTGCGCGGTGATGGCGCTGCGAAACGCCAAAGGCGAAGCGATCGTTTTGATCGGCTGAGGCGGCACTTCTCCCATGCCGACGATGATCACGTCCCCGTAGTTCAGCAGACGGCCTGGAATGCTTTGGATGACTTCGACGCTCGCGATCTTGTCGAGTGATATTTCAAAGGTGCGCCGATTGATAAAGCCAGTCTTATGCACCACCCGCCGGTCGGTAACATCGGTCTCGGTAGTAAATCGATGGAACCAGCCTCGAATCGTGAAATACAGCGCCACAACAGCAATCACCGCGGCCGCGGGCAAGCCGACCAGGGCCATGGGCGGAACAACAACGGCAGCGGCGGCGAGCACCAGGGCCACGATCCAGGCCGCGATCGCCGGGAGATAGAAAATCCAGTGGGCATTGGTCGAATACAGCACCTTTTCACCCGGCTGCAGGATCTCGTCGATATAGCGCCCCATACAAACAGCCTCAATTAACTCAATGACCTAGCGCAATCCGGAACCGGTTGCTTGCCCCCGACCGCCTCGCTATGTATACGCGCCTTTCGAGCTAGGCGCGTGAAGGTTTGCGCCGACTACATTAATAATCCGCAGGGGAATGCACCAGTCGTATGGGTC
Source organism: Bradyrhizobium sp. (assembly GCA_035483915.1). GTDB lineage: Bacteria > Pseudomonadota > Alphaproteobacteria > Rhizobiales > Xanthobacteraceae > Bradyrhizobium. The sequence continues at coordinate 1,856 of DATHPL010000605.1, read as the reverse complement.
GCCTCGTGATGAAATTCGGCGGCACGTCGGTCGCCAACATCGAACGCATTCGCAACGTCGCGCGTCATGTCAAGCGCGAGGTCGATGCGGGTCATGACGTTGCCGTCGTCGTCTCGGCGATGGCCGGCAAGACCAATGAGCTCGTCGAATGGTGCCGTGAGGCTTCACCCCTGCACGACGCGCGCGAATACGACGCGGTTGTCGCCTCCGGCGAACAGGTGACGGCGGGACTTCTGGCGATCGCGCTGCAGGCGATCGGCATCCAGGCGCGTTCCTGGCAAGGATGGCAGCTTCCGATAAAGACCAGCGACGCCCATGCCTCGGCGCGGATTCTCGACATCGACGGCAGCGAATTGGTCAACCGCTTCAAGGAGCGCAAGGAAGTCGCCGTCATCGCCGGCTTTCAGGGGATTTTTCCGCAGACCAACCGGATCACCACGCTGGGACGCGGCGGGTCTGATACCTCAGCCGTCGCGGTTGCTGCCGCCATCCGCGCCGACCGTTGCGACATCTATACCGATGTCGACGGCGTCTATACGACCGACCCGCGGGTGGTTCCGAAAGCCCGCCGGCTCGACCGGATCGCTTTCGAGGACATGCTCGAACTGGCATCGCTGGGCGCCAAGGTGCTTCAGGTGCGGTCGGTGGAACTCGGCATGGTGCACAACATGCCGATCTTTGTCCGCTCCAGTTTCGACAAGCCCGAAGATATCGACCCGCACGCCAACCAGCCGCCGGGCACGCTGATCTGCAGCGAGGAGGAAATCATGGAAAGCCACGTCGTCACCGGCATCGCCTTTTCCAAGGACGAAGCGCAGATTTCCATCCGCCAGATCGAGGACAAGCCCGGCGTTGCCGCATCGATTTTCGGCCCACTCGCGGACGCCAATATCAATGTCGACATGATCGTGCAGAACGTCTCGGAGGACGGCAAGACCACCGATCTCACCTTCACGGTGCCGGCCTCCGACTATACACGCGCCCGCGACACCATCACCTCGGCCAAAACCAAGATCGGCTATGCCCGGCTCGACACCGCAACCGATGTCGCCAAGGTCTCGGTCATCGGCAGCGGCATGCGCAGCCATGCCGGCGTCGCCGCCAAGGCGTTTTCGGCGCTCGCGGCGCGCAACATCAACATTCGCGCCATCACCACCTCGGAAATCAAGTTTTCGGTGCTGATCGACACCGCCTACACCGAACTCGCGGTGCGCACCCTGCACACGCTCTACGGTCTCGATCAGGTTTAGAAACAATTTCTCTTAGCGGCTGCAACATAAGTTGGCGCAGCCACGCCAGCCACTGTGTACGGATTTTTGATCCGTTACGCTGGCAGGCCTTTTGCTTGGCAAAACAAGGCTCAATTCGGTATACGGCCTGAAGATGAGCCCGATTGTGAACTGTGCCACTGTTTTGGCGGTGTGATTCGGCCGATACCACACCCCGAATGAATAAATTTGTTGCGTTTTGAGCTTAACGCCAACTCCCGGGCGCCCGGTAGGCTGGCCTGGTGGGAGAGGATTTGAAGAGATGCGAAGCGCGTCGGGAGGTCCCCGCGTCCTGTTGAGACGGCTTCGCGAAACCATGGCGGAGCAAGTCTCCGCTCAGGAGCGTCTGGACAAGATCGTGGTGCTGATCGCCGCCAACATGGTGGCGGAGGTGTGCTCGGTCTATGTCTTGCGGGTCGACAATACGCTCGAACTCTACGCCACCGAGGGCCTCAATCGCGACGCCGTGCACCGCACCGTGCTGAGCGCGCATGAGGGCCTGGTCGGCCTCGTCGCCAGCGAGGCGACCCCGCTCAATCTCAACGACGCGCAAAGCCATCCGGCGTTCTCGTTCCGCCCCGAGACCGG
>DATHPL010000604.1:0-4794 GCA_035483915.1 Bradyrhizobium sp. | reverse complement strand
TGTCGGGTGACGCACTCCTGATCGTAATGCGCCGTGCCGGCAAGGAAGATCGAGCGACTATGTGAAGGCTCATTGCCCATAAACCAGCTCTTAACCTAACTCGGCTTATCTAGATGTGGGCATCGGGGGTGCGTGGGCTGGCTTGCGGGCCAGCCAAAGCAAGGGCATGCCACAATGGCCTTCGACCCCGAAGAGTTAGTCACCCTGACCGATCATGGCACGATGAAACTGCGCTCGGCGGTATCCCGAGCGATGACCATGCCACCCAAAGAGCGCAGGCGAGCGACCATCGTTCGCGAAGGCGATCCGGCGATCCTGACTTTTGAGCAGATTAAGGGCCTCGCAGCGCAGTGGCACGAACGACTCGTGCCCATCGGCTAGGTTCGCCGCTGGCAGTTTCGGATCGGGCCGCATCCCCCCATAGGCGGCCCGAGGCACGGCCCCGTCACCCCCCACTGACCTCACAATGGCGGGGCCGTGCTTTTGCGCTTGTGCCGGCCAAACTACGCGATCCGGGCCTCCTTTTTGCAGGAACGCCCTTCCGCGATGCTGTATAATTTTCGGCATCAACGGCCGAGGTGCGATCCATGACCGATGAAGAGCTCGCAGCCATGCACAGGCTACTTGCCGAGTACCATCGAAAGCTCGCCAAGGAAGCGGTCCTCGACGTCGTGCAACAATATCACGCGGACCTTGGGCAACGCCTCGCGGATGAGGCCGCGCTGATACCAAGGCGAACGGCGATAGTGGAGCGGCTTCATGAGCGCGAACAGAAAATCGCCGAAGACGACGGTGAGAACGAATGACGATGTTCCTAAACCGGGCAACGCTCGCCAGCATCTGATCGTGGCCTGATGTCGCCTGTTGGCCCATAGCGTCATTTAGCTGCGCCGCGGAATTTGGTTGCTGCCAGCGACGAGCCCGATCCACGGTCATGCGTTGCCGGAACCGGCGCCGGGCCCCTGCATTCGCGACGCCAGTGTTGCCACACTAGCGATGGTAGCAAATTTTTAAGGATAACTACTTTCCATCGTGGCGTATCGGGTCGCACAACCCTTTAAACATCCCTCGGGCGATACGCTTTTTCACGAAAATGGTGTCCCCTTTGTCTGGCGCATGACCTTCCGGAAAACCGCTACACACTTTTCCGGATCATGCTTTGGCGGGATCAAGCCCGTGATGTCCGTGCACGACCAACCTCTCGCAGAAAGTTCCGACGTCCTGCTTGCCGCACTGGAGCGGGCCAATGATGCTGTCGTGATCCTGGATCAGGATCATCGCATCACGCATTTCAACGCGTCGGCCGAACGGATTTGGGGAATAGCCCGGGCCGAGATTCTGGGCCGGCCCGCCGGCGCGCTCGGCCTCAATGACCCCGGCGAAGACCGCAGAACCGAACTCACGATCACCCGTCCCGACGGCGACCGTCTGCGCGTCGCGCTGTCACTGTCGCATGTCACATCCGGCGGGGTGCGCCGCACGATTGCGCTGGTGCGGGACATCACGCCTGACCTGGAGCTACGCGAGCGGTTGGCGCTGCACGTGATGATCGCCAACGGAACCAATCGCGCGGTGATCATCGTCGACCGCAACATGAAGGTCGTCTACGTCAATGCCGCCTTCGTTGGCATGTTCGGCCACAGGATCGAGCAAGCCGAAGGCCGGCGGATTGACGAGCTGCTCGCTGGGCCCCACACCGATCGTGGGGCGCTGAAGCGGTTGCAGCGCTGCGTCGCCGGCGAAAACGGCATGGACGAGGAAATCCTTGCCTATGACTCCGGCGGCGAAGAGATCTGGCTCGGGGCCCACGTCAAAGCGTTCCGCAATGCCCGTGGCAAGGTCAAGTACATCGTCGCACTCCTGGCCGATATCACCGAAAGCCGGCAATTATGGTCGTTGCAGCAATTGATCATGACGGCTCTCGCCGACGAAATTCCGATTACGGAAATCGCCGATCAGCTTTGCCGGCGCGTCGAGGAAATTGCACCTGACGTCGTTTCCTCGCTGCTGCATATCGACGCCGAGGGATTGGTTCATCCGTTGGGTGGCCCGAGCCTTCCCGATGACTATTCCCGGGCGCTGGACGGGATTGCGATCGGACCCGATGTCGGTTCCTGCGGATCGGCCGCCTATCACGGCAAGGCGGTGCTTGCCATGGACATCGACAGCGATCCGCGCTGGCAGCTCTACAAGACGAGGCCGCTGGAAGTGGGCTTGCGCGGGTGCTGGTCCTCGCCGATCAAGGCCAAGGATGGCCGTGTGATCGGAACCTTCGCCTTCTATTTCAGGGAATGCCGCGCACCCTCACGCTGGCATGAAAGGATCGTCGAGGCCTGCGTTCAACTGGGCGCGCTGGCCATCGAGCGCAAGGAAGCCCGTGCCCGGATCGCGCAACTCGCCTATTATGACACGTTGACCGGCCTGCCCAACCGTGCGCGCTTGCGGCATCTTATCTCGGAAGCGATCGCGCAGGTCGCCGATGGGAAAAGCGTCGCGCTGGCCTTCCTCGACATCGACAATTTCAAGGACGTCAACGATTCACTCGGACATTCCGCCGGCGACGAGATGCTGGTCGAATTTGCGCAGCGGCTGCATACGCAGATTCAGCCCGGCGACGTGGTGGGGCGTCTCGGCGGCGACGAATTCGTGATTCTGCTCCCCGAGCGCGACGCGGCCGGCGCCTCGCTGGCGGCTTCCCGGATCATGGATGCGCTCGCCGCGCCGCTCAAGTTAGGGGCGAGGCAAGTGCCGGTTTCGGTCAGCATGGGTATCAGCATCTATCCGGATAACGCGACCAACCTCGACACGTTGATACAGCAGGCCGATGCGGCCATGTACAAGGCAAAGCAGGCAGGCCGTGCCACCTATCGTTTCTTCAGCGCCGACATGAACCGGCTCGCGGAGCAGCGGCTGGCCCATAGCGCCGCGCTGCGTGCCGCCCTCGCCGGTGGCGGCCTCTCGCTACATTACCAGCCGCAGATCAGGACAAGCGACGGCTCCTTGCATGGCGTCGAGGCGCTGGCGCGTTGGCATGATCCGGTGCTCGGCGAGGTTTCGCCGGCCAAGTTCATTCCGCTCGCCGAGGAATGCGGGCTGATCGAGCAGATCGGATTGTGGTCGATCCGCGAAGCCTGCCGGCAAATGGCGCAATGGCGCAACGCGGGCCTCGACATTCCCTGCGTGTCGGTCAATCTTTCTCCGATCAATTTCCAGAACGCTGGTCTCGCTTCCGGCGTCGCCGAAATTCTGGAGGCGTTTGGCTTGCCGCCGGAAATTCTGATGCTCGAGATCACCGAAAGCGTGTTTCTGAACGAGCACTCGGTGGCGATCGAGACGATGAGCGCCATTCGCAAACTCGGAATCGGGCTGTCCCTCGACGATTTCGGAACGGGTTATTCGAGCCTGAGCCGGCTGGCGCATCTGCCCATTCGCGAATTGAAGATCGACCGCAGCTTCATGCGTGATGTCGAGAGCGATCCCGCAGCACGGGCCATTGTGACGACCGTGGTGCGCGTCGGGCAGAGCCTGCGGCTCACCGTCGTCGCCGAGGGCGTCGAGACCGAAGGGCAGCGAAATCTGTTGTCCGGGCTCGGCTGCGATGTCATTCAGGGATTCCTCTACGCGCCCGCGCTGGCGCCGTCGGCCTTCGGGCGCTGGCTGCTTGACCATAGTGCCGACCAGGCGAGCGCCATGCTGCGAAGCGTCGGCCGTTCGATCTTAGGGCGGCCATCCGGCGGCGCTCGTGCGCTCAGGCTGCCGGATCAATCAGCGGCAATGTAGTCTTCGGATCAAAATCCAGTTGAATGGATCGCGTTTTTAGCGCTCAAGATCGTGATCGCGTAGGTTGGAGCGCAAGACGGCTTTCGCGCGGTACCAAAATTCGCCATTCTGGGTCTTCACCGGTTCGGACCTCAAAGCATGTTTAGAACGTCTATCAGGCGGAAGATCGTCGGCATCGCCGCCGGATTGATCGTGCTGGCCGTGATCACGTCGGCGCTGTCGATGATCATGGCTGCACGCGTGGGCCATCTGCTCGACGAGCTGACCAATCGCTACGTCCCAGCCTATGGCAGCCTCGCGCGGGTCAATGTGAGGTCGCTCGAGCGCGCGGTAGCGGTGCGGGAGATGATCATTGCCAAGATGGAGAACCCGCCGGACCAGGCGAGCTATGCGGCGCATCAGAAGATCTTCGAGTCCGTCAATCCCGAGATTGATCGCGAGGTGCAAGCGGCGCGCGAGCAGATCGCCGCGATCATCGATGATACGTCGACGCCATCCGACAACGCCGGGCTTGCTCGTCTCGATGACCGCATCGAGACGGCGATCAGCGATCTCCGCGGGCGCTTGGACGAGCAGGGCGAAACCCTGCTGAAGCAGCTCGATGCGCGCAATTTCGACGGGGCGAAATCGACACTCGTCAGTGCCGATGCACTGCGCGCGGAGTTCGATCGCAAGATCGACGGCATCCGCACCGACATGTTGAATCAGGTCCGTGCGAGCGCCACGACCGTCATTCGCGAACAGCGGCAGGCGATCTGGATGTCGGCGATCATGACGGGCATCGCAGCGGTGCTCGGCTTCCTGTTTGCGATGATGGTGGGCAGTGGCATCACCGGCCCGGTTCTGCGTCTGCTGGAAGGTACCCGTGAGGTCGAGGCCGGCCGGCTCGACCGCTCAATCAGCGTGACAACGCGCGACGAAATCGGCCAGCTCTCGGCGGCATTCAACCGCATGATCGAGCGGCTGCGCCAGAACCAGCGCATCCGGGAGACGTTTGGCCGCTACATAGATCCC
>DATHPL010000603.1:0-4677 GCA_035483915.1 Bradyrhizobium sp. | reverse complement strand
GCTTGAGGCCATCGAAAAGCGATTTGGCGTGCCGGCGCCGATCGTGCTCGCGATCTGGGGCCGCGAGACGGATTTCGGCCGCTATACGTTGCCTTACGACGGCCTGCGCGTGCTGGCGACGCAGGCCTATGTCGGCCGGCGCAAGGATCAATACCGCGACGAATTCATCCTGGCGCTGAAACTCATCAGCGACGGCGAGGTGACCCGCAAGGATCTGCGCGCTTCATGGGCGGGCGCGACCGGGCTGACGCAATTCCTCCCCTCCGAATTCTACAAGCACGCGATCGATTTCGACGGCGACGGCCACAAGGACATCTGGCATTCGGTGCCGGATGCGCTGGCGTCCGCCGCCGAGCAACTCGTCAACAAGGGCTGGCAGAAGGGCGTGCGCTGGGCCTATGAGGTGATCCCGCCTGCCAATGTCGATTGCACGTCAGGTGTGCCGGAGGTGACGAAACCGCTTCGCGAATGGCTGCGTGAAGGCTTCGCGCCGGTGCGCGGGCAACAATTGAGCGCGGCCGAACAGGCCGAGGAAGCCTCGCTGCTGCAGCCGGAGGGCATTTACGGCCCGTCATTTCTGGCCACGAAGAACTACTTCGTGATCAAGGAGTATAATTTCTCTGATCTCTATGTGCTGTTCGTCGGCCACCTCGCCGATCGCATGGTGAGCCCGCTGCCCTTCGCCACGCCGTGGTCGGCATCGACCCAGTTGCGCACCAAGGACGTCGAGGCGATGCAACGTCATCTCACGCGCATCGGACTCTACGCGGACAAGATCGACGGCAAGGCGGGGATGAAGACGCGCGCGGCGCTTGGCGCCTATCAGAAAAAGGCCGGCCTGAAAGTGGATTGCTGGCCGAGCGAGGCCGTGCTGCGTTCGATCGAGGCTGCGCGCTGAAACCCTGACGGGGCGTGCACCGACCCTCATGGTGAGGAGCGCGTCTTCGCGCGTCTCGAACCATGAGGCCCGACTGATGGCCTCATCCTTCGAGACGCGGCTTTTTTGCGATTACCAAACGGTTTGTTTCGCCGACGCCGCTCCTCAGGATGAGGGTCTGAAAATAAAAAACCCGGCCGCTTGGGCCGGGTTTTCGAAGATCAAGTTGTGTTCAGATCAATCGCAGTACTGAACGCGGCGGAAGCGCCAGTCGTAACCGTCCCAATAGCGCTCACGAACCCAACGGCAGGGCGGGCCCGGAGGGGCCACGTAAACCGGAGCCGGCGCCTGGCTGGCGGCAACCGCGCCACCGACGATGGCTCCACCGACGATGCCGCCGGCAATTGCGGCACCGAGCGCGCGCTGAGCGCTGGCTGGGGTCGTGGTGAGCGCGCCGGCGACTGTTGCGACCGCAAGGAGCGCAGCAAATGTCTTCTTCATGTCTTGGACTCTCCTGAAGATGCGGCGCCTGTCAGCGCCATTGGTTAGGAAGCTTAAGATGATTCGTATGCCGAACCCGGAATTTACCCTGCCGCCAACGAAGCGCACAACGGCCAACCCAAAGTGAACGTCCGCTAGGACATTCGTTCTAAAAACGGTTTTTTCAGGCCTTTATTCCTGAGCGTTTTCTAAATCAGGCGGAACTGGCAGCCAACTCCGCCTGATTTAATGAAGATGAACAGCTTAGCCGCAAACCCGCACGCGGCGGATGCGCCAACCGTAGCCATCCCAGAAGCGCTGGCGCTGCCAATAACAGCCGTAAGGATCTCCTGCCGCCACATAGGCCGGGCCGCCATAGTAGGGATAGGGGCGGGGTCCGTAGTAGGGACCGGGGCCATAGTAGTAGGGGTTCGCGACAGCACTGCCGACGATGGCGCCGCCGATAATTCCGCCGGCAATCGCGGCGCCCAGGTAACGTTGGGCGTGGGCCGGCGCCGAGGCCGAGAAGGCCAGGGTGGCGACAGTGGCCAGTGCCACCAGCATTTTCCTCATGGCATCACCTTTCTGATTGAACACGAGACCGCGTTTCAAGCTGTCCGTGCATCAAACGTTCCATATTCCACTTGAATGATCAATGAACGGCGTCGTCATAATACCGGCCCAATCCGGCAGTGTTGCGAAACAATTGTGCAATGCACAATTCGAGGGATAACGCTTGTGAAAGACAAGCTGCTAACGCTGATCGTCGTGGTTGGGACGCTTGTCGTCTGCTGGATCGTATTGCGCGATCAGCACCCGAAAAGGCAGAGCCGCACCTCTGGCTATGACGGCTCGGGAGGCGCCGATGCCGGTGGCGAAGGCGGCGGTCACGGGTGGTTTGGTGATCACAGCCATTCCGGAGATCACGGCGGCAGCGGCGATGCGGGCGGAAGCGATGGTGGCGACGGCGAAGGGGGTGACGGCGGCGGGGGTGGCGGCGACTGAGGCATCAACGCTCGCGTCGGTTGATTTATTGCCGCGGCGCCTCTTTAGATTCATTCCAGTGTAAGCCCGCTATCAGTTTGGAATTGCTTCAAAACGCCGTTTTTCCTTTTGCATCTCATGCCGCCCTTCAATATTTGGAAGGCAGTGCATCACCAACGGGCTCTCCGCTTTAATGATCGTCTGTTCCTGCAACGTGCTTAGCGACCAAGATGTCCGCAGTGCCGTCGAGAGTTCGCAACACCTTCCCCGCAACGCCAAGCAGATTTACGGCTGTCTCGGATGCAGTGCCGAGTGCGGCCGTTGCGCGCGCACCATCAAGACCATCATCGACGACGCGCTAGGCGCCTGTGCCAAGGCGTGCTGCACCGGCTGCCCGCACAGCCACAGCCACAGTCGTGGCCAAACGGACTCACACGCGCCTGCCGATTTCGCCATCGCGGCGGGCTGATAGCCTCATATCATATTGAATGATTGCCCCTTTTGCCGGCTCGGCAAAAGAGTTGCTCGCGTTCGAAATCTGATTTAGAAGTGTTCTAAATTACCGCGCGAGACCCGTCCGCGGTCTTTCAACCGGAGTGCACCATGCAGGGCGACCCAAAGGTCATCGACTATCTCAACAAGGGTTTGCGCCACGAACTCACGGCCATCAACCAATACTGGCTGCACTACCGGATCCTGAACAATTGGGGCCTGCTGGAGATGGCCAAGGTCTGGCGCAAGGAATCCATCGAGGAGATGGAGCACGCCGACAAGTTCACCGACCGCATCCTGTTTCTCGATGGCTTTCCCAACATGCAGGTGCTCGATCCCTTGCGGATCGGCCAGAACGTCAAGGAAATCATCGAGTGCGATCTGGCGGCCGAGCACAGCGCGCGCAACCTCTATCAGGAAGCCGCAACCTACTGCCACGGCGTCAAGGACTACGTTTCGCGCGACCTGTTCGAGAAGCTGATGAAGGACGAGGAACACCACATCGACTTCCTCGAAACCCAGCTCGACCTGATCGGGCGGGTCGGCCTCGAGCTCTATACCCAGAAGCATATCGGCGGGCTTGAGAGCGAGAGCTGACGCGCGCGGCCAAGTCGCCGTCCCTGCGAACGCAGGGACCCATACCGCGGAATCTTTCTATAGCGCGCTTCGGTCGACGCTCTTGGACTAACGTCCTGTTGTGGTTATGGGTCCCGGCTCTCCGCGCCAAACGGCGCTTGGCCGGGACGACAGCGGTGAGATGGTTACAACTGCGTCTTGTAACGCGCTTCGACGTCGGCTTGCGTCTCCGCTTCGCCGAGGCTGGTCTGGTCGTGGATCACCTGGCTGATCGAAGGAAAAACCTCGCGTTCGACCTGGGTGTCCCTCGACCACAGCTTCGAGCGCATCAAGGCCTTGCCGCAATGGAAATAGGCCTCGGAAACGTCGATGCGCAACACGGCGCGCGGCAGCTTGCCGAATTCTTTCATCGCGGCGAGCAACGTCGCGTCGGTCGTGACCGTGCCGCTGCCGCCGACGCGCAGCGTCTCGTCGATGCCGGGCACGAAAAAGATCAGCTGCAACAGACCCGAACCCTCGACGATGTTTTTGAAACTGTCGATGCGGTTGTTGCCGGGGCGATCGGGCATCAGCAACATATGCGGCCCCTCGACATGAATGAAGCCCGGATGGCCGCCGCGCGGCGAGGCATCGACGCTGCCGTCGGAGCCTGAGGTCGCGAGCACGCAGAACGGCGACATCTCGATGAACTTTCGGGCGTGAATGTCGATCTCCGGTCGCGCCTTGGCGATCACGCGCGCGGTCGGGGCGGGATAGATGGTGGCGAGGTCGGCGGATGAGGCGTCGGTCACGGCTGTGCTCCGGCAAGTTTAGGCCACGAGCCTAGCAGCGTGTCATCGTGCCGTCATCCGGCAGATTTCCGACGCCGTCATTGCGAGGAGTGAAACGACGAAGCAATCCAGAGCCATGTAAAGATCCGGATTGCGGAGCCTGTCATCGGGCGCGCATTCGCGCGACCCGTTGGCTTGCGCTCGCAATGACGCCTGAAGTTCAATGGACCGGCCTCCTGGCCCTACACCGCGTCCGCCGGTACGAAGCAGGAGATCACGATGCTGCCGCGGTGATGGACATACCAGACCACGGCCTGACCTACGGGGTTGCCGCGGTCGCGAATGATGGCATGTGACGGCACTTCCATCCACTGGCCTTCGATCGGCACCCAATAGGCGCCGGCGCGAAAATCATATTCGGTGGTATGGCCGTCGGAGATGTCGCAACAGGGAACGCCGTTCGGCGCCATCACGCCCTTGAACCAGGCGCGGATATCG
>DATHPL010000602.1:0-5141 GCA_035483915.1 Bradyrhizobium sp. | reverse complement strand
GTCGTGGTCCTGAAGCAGCGTTTGCACCGTGCCGCGCAACAGCGTCGCGAAATGGCCGGACATCGGCGCTACCAATAATAGCCGCGGCTGTTCGGGCCCGTTCTCCTTCTTGAAATGCAACAGCGAGCCGAACGGCGTGGCGAAGGTGACTTCCTCGGTCACCTCCAACTCCTGATTGCCGACCACGACCCTGTCGATGCCGTAGGCCGGACGGGAATAGGTGAGGGAGGTGCGCGAGATCAGCTCCAGCGCCGCCGCCAGGCGCCGGAAAAACTTGTCCGAAATGCCTTGCGGCAGGAGGTTGAGGTATTTCAGCGCATGGGCGGCCCCTGTCCGCCACGGTGCCGTCAGATCCGCATGGTTCTGATAGGCCTGATACAATAACGACGTCATTCGCAAAAACCCCCGCCCATGTTGCTATGCAATATTGAAGCCACGGCGGAGTCAAACAGCCCAAAAAGCTGGCACGTCACTTGCTGCTAAAAAATAGAGAAAACGGAAGAAACGAAGGTAAACCAGCGGGTAAGCCCGGCAAGGAAAGGCCAAATGGCGAAGGCGACACTCACCATCAGCAGCAAGAACTACTCGTCCTGGTCGCTTCGCGGCTGGCTGCTGACGCGTTTTTCGGGGCTGGAATTCGACGAGATCGTCACCGCGCCGGATGACCCGTCGGCGCGGGCCGAAATCCTGCTGCTGTCGCCGACCATTCTGGTGCCGTGCTTGCGGCACGAGGGCGCGACCGTCTGGGATACGCTGGCGATCGCAGAGTATCTGAACGAAATCCGGCCCGATGCCGGGCTGTTGCCGAGGGATCGCGTCCATCGGGCGCATTGCCGTTCGATTTGCGGCGAAATCCACTCCGGTTTCACGACGCTGCGGGCATCGCTGCCGGTCAATCTCAAGGGGCATTTCCCCAACTTCAAGATCTGGACGCGCGCGCAGGCCGACATCGACCGGGTCTGCACCATCTGGCGCGAGTGCCTTGCGGATTCGGGCGGGCCGTTCCTGTTCGGCGAACGCTCCATGGCGGATGCGATGTATGCGCCGGTCGTGACCCGCTTCATGACCTATGACGTGAAGCTTGATCCGCGGATGAAGCAGTATGCGGACCTCATCATGGGCATGCCGGAGATGCAGGAATGGATCGAGGCCGCGAAGGCCGAACCCTCCGACATCGAAGAGCTTGAGGTGGATTATTAGGCAGCGCAGGTTCGATGCTGCCTGTTTGCACGGCTTACGCGTAAGGCGGGCCTTGCTCAACTTCATGCCATCGGGGCGGGCTTTGTGAACTGACGCGTCGCGCCGTCAGTACCACGCAAAAATTGCGTGGCCGAAATTCCGGACCGCGTCCAACAGCTTCGCGCTGCTCGACGCTGCGATCGCCAAAATCGTTGCGGCGCAACGCGGCTGGCTTGATTTTCGCATAGCAACATCAGGCTTTGAACGCGCCAGTCCGTGCTGCCAAAAAATTGGACGCCGGCGATTGTCGCGGTTTTCGTCAAACAGTGGTGGAGGCCTGAGATGAACCAGCATGCGGCCGTCAGCAAATTTTCCCACGTCAAACCCACCGATACCGAATTCAAGGGCGGAGGCCTTCGCGACTTCTTCCTGTACCGCGACCTCGGCATCGCGGCGGCGACCGGCGGGCAGGTGATCTGCCATCTCGTCAAGGCCAATGCCGACATGCCGCCGGAAGACGGCACAGGCTGGCACCGTCATGACTGCGATTTTCAGATCGTGATCATGATGAAGGGCTGGGCCCGCTTCATGTATGAGGACAAGCCGACGCTGGTGCAGGCCGGCGATGTCGTCCATCAGCGGCCGGGGATCGTGCACTACCTGTTCGATTACTCGCCGGACATGGAATATCTCGAAATCGTCAGCCCGGCGGATTTCAAGACCGTCGATATGCCGCCGGCCACCGACAAGGTGCCGCCGGTGACGCCCTGGAAGTAAGTCCTCCGGGGAATTAACGATTCCGAGCCGTTACCGGCGATTGGCCGCAAGTCGTGGTCTGGATGTAGTGCTGGCCATTTCATCCAGACCGATATCTAGCCGTGAACATCGGCGTACAGGCACGTTCATCTGATTCGGGCGCGATTCGTTCCACGCGCGTTCCAGCTTCTTAACGCTTGATATTATTGAGCCGCCCGCGCGTCGCATTTTGGGACAAGGGCGGGCAACGCGATGAGAATCAGCCCCGCCGCGCTAGCCGCCGCCAGGCGATCACGGTCGCCTCCAACGTGCCGCCGGACTCATGATTGCGCCAGGCGCCGTTACTGAAGCTACAGGCAAACGGCAGCTCATAGGTGCCGCTCTGGTCCTCGCACAACACCTGCACCGGCAGGTCCGGCGGCGGCTCTCCTTCGCCATCGAATTGGGCCAGCCGTTTTTCGCGCGTTGCCATTTCCAATCCTGTCGTGGTCGGCGTCAATCAAGCTCAATGCGTGATTGAGGTCGCAGTGTGGTAGCTTCCGGCCATGAAAAGCTACTCGCAACAAGTTTACCGCGCGACATACACTGAAATGAGGCTTGCGATGATCGGCCGTTTTGTTCTCGGTGGTTGCGCCATGGTGCTGGGCGTGCTTGGCGCAAACGTTGCTTCTGCGCAGGATGTTCCCGGCATCGAAATCTGCACCGTCGAAAAGACGATGGAGCGGCGCACCAGTTGTTTGCAAAGCAATGTCGAGTTTCTTCAGAAGACAATAGCGAAGCTGACGCTCGACCATCAGCAGAAACTCGACGCTGCAAAGGCGCAAATCGAGGCGTTGAAGACGAATCTCGCCGCGCTGCAAAAGACGGTGAGCGATCTTCAGGCCGCGCAGCAGAAGCCGTCGGATGAGGCGAAGAAGGCTCCGGATACGGCCGCGAAAGATGCTGCCGCCAAAGATGCAACCAAGGATGCGGCGGCGAAGGACGGCTCAAAACAGGGAGCCAAGTAGCTTCGCGCGTCTGGCAAGGGAACAGCGCAACGACGATCAAACGTGACGCGCGCGGGGTGTGCATGATGGTGCTGCTTCGTGGAAAGCCTTGATCTCATGAATCCTGCCCGGAAAGCGCTCTGGTTTATCGAAAGCCATTTGGCCGGGGAGCTGACGCTGGACGAGATCTCTGATGTTGCCGGCGTCACGCGCTTTCACATGGTGCGGGCATTTGCCGCCGCCACCGGCTTCTCGGTCATGCGCTATGTGCGCGCACGTCGTCTCAGCGAGGCGGCGCGCTCGCTTGCATCCGGCGCGCCCGATATTCTCCAGGTGGCGCTGGATGCGGAATACGGCTCCCACGAAGCGTTCACCCGCGCGTTCCGCGACCATTTCGGGCTCACGCCCGAGACGGTTCGCAGTCTTGCGTGCATCGAGGACCTCAAGCTTCAGGAGCCGATCCAGATGAATTCATCCATCATCGAAAATCTCGACCCTCCACGTTTCGAAGTGGCGCGGCCGCTGCTCGTGGCGGGCATCGGCGACCGCCACACCCACGAGAACGGTGCGGGCATTCCAAGCCAGTGGCAGCGCTTTCATCACTCGGTCGACGATATTCCCCATCGCGTCGGCAAAGTCGCTTATGGCGTCTGCTGCAACGGCGACGATGCCGTCAATTTCGACTACATCGCGGGCGTTGAAGTCTCCGATTTCTCCGATTTGCCGCGTCCGTTCTCTCGTGTCCGGATTCCCGAGCAGCGTTATGCCGTATTCACCCACCGCGACCACATCTCGACCATCCGTCACGCCATCAATACGATCTGGAACCATTGGCTGCCGGCATCCGGCCTGAAAGTCGCCGACGCGCCGACCTTCGAGCGCTATGACGAACATTTCGATCCGATCACGGGCAATGGCGGTTTTGAGATCTGGGTCCCGGTAAGGGAGTAGACGTCTGAAGCTCCCCGGCAGGCCTGCCCTGCGCCGCACATGCGTTGCGGCTGCTTGCAAGCCCCAAGGGCTTTGCCCTAACGTTGCACCAACGTGAAAAGCGCAACGGGGCAGGCCGTGCGCGCGCAAATAAAATCGGGGAGGTTTGATGCCTGACGTTCGTGTGCTCGCTACCGGCCTGGAATTTCCCGAAGGCCCGGTGGTGATGCCGGATGGTTCCGTGGTGCTGGTCGAGATCCGCGGGAAACGGCTGACGCGGGTTTATCCCGACGGCCGCAAAGAAGTCGTCGCGGAAATTCCCGGCGGTCCGAATGGTGCTGCGCTCGGCCCCGACGGCAAGATCTACATCTGCAACAATGGTGGGTTTTCCTGGATTCCGACCGGCAAGATGGTCATGCCGGGACCGCAGCCCGAGGATTATCTCGGCGGCTCGATCCAGCGCATCGATTTGCAGAGCGGCAAGGTAGAGACGGTCGTGACGAAATGCGGCGAGCACGCGCTGCGTGGGCCGAACGATCTGGTTTTCGACAGACATGGCGGCCTGTGGTTCTCCGATCTCGGCAAACGCCGCGCCCGCGACATGGATGTCGGCGCGTTCTATTATCTCAAGCCCGGCATGAAAGAGATCGTCGAGGGTGTGCATGGCATCTTGCCCGCGAACGGCATCGGGCTGTCGCCGGACGAGAAGACCGTCTACATCGCGGAGACGCCGACGGCGCGGCTGTGGGCCTATGACATTCCGGAACCCGGCGCCGTGAAACCGCGCGAGGTGATCTATCGCGGCGAACGTGGCAAGCCGATCGCGGGGCTCGGCGGCTATCAGATGTTCGATTCGCTCGCGGTCGAGGCAAACGGCAATGTCTGTGTCGCCACGCTGGTCTCGGGCTGCATCTCGGTGATCGCGCCGGATGGCACGCTCGTCGAACAGGTGCCGACCGGCGACCGCGTGACCACCAACATCGCCTTTGGCGGCGAGGGGCTGAAGACGGCCTACATCACGCTGTCCGGCAAGGGCGAACTCGTCGCGATGGAGTGGCAACGGCCCGGTCTGCCGCTGAATTTTTTGAATCGATGAGCCATGTATTGTCGTCATTGCGAGCGAAGCGAAGCAATCCAGAATGTTGCCGCGGAAGAAGTCTGGATTGCTTCGTCGCTTTCGCTCCCTTGCGCAAACGCTTTTGCGTTTGTCGCAGGCAATGACCAAGAGAGGAGACGCCAATGCCCTGGCCTGAACCGGTGACGCTTGTTGGCCCGCATGCGCGGCTCGAG
>DATHPL010000601.1:0-3189 GCA_035483915.1 Bradyrhizobium sp. | reverse complement strand
TCCTCGCTCGATCTCGGCGTCGACTGGGGCGATGTCGATCTCGTCATCAATGTCGGCGCGCCCAAGGGCGCCTCGCGATTGATGCAACGGATCGGCCGCGCCAACCACCGCATCGATGAAGCTTCCCGCGCGGTGCTGGTGCCGGCGAACCGATTCGAAGTGCTGGAGTGCCGGGTCGCGATCGATGCGGTAGCTGAGAATGCGCAGGACACGCCGCCGCTGCGGACCGGCGCGCTCGACGTGCTGGCGCAGCACGTATTGGGCCGCGCCTGCGGCGAGCCATTTTTGGCCGATGCGCTCTACGAGGAAGTTCGGACCGCCGCGCCCTATACCGAGCTGAGCCGCATTGATTTTGACGACGTGGTCGATTTCGTCGCGACGGGCGGCTACGCGCTGAAAACCTATGAACGCTTTGCGCGGATCAAGCAGGCAAAGGACGGCCGCTGGCGCGTGACCAATCCGAAGGTGCGGCAGAGCTATCGCCTCAATGTCGGCACCATCGTCGAAGAGGCGATGCTGAAAGTTCGCCTGGTGCGTTCGCGCGGCGGCGGGTCAGGATCGACCGGCGCGGTCGCGCGGGGCGGCCGTATGCTCGGCGAGATCGAGGAATATTTCATCGAGGGGCTTTCGGTCGGCGATACTTTCGTGTTTGGCGGCGAAGTCGTGCGCTATGAGCAACTATCGGAGGACCAGGTTTACGTCTCGCGCGCCAACGATTCCGATCCAAAAGTGCCATCCTATATGGGCGGCAAGTTTCCGCTTTCGACTTATCTTGCCGAGCGGGTGCGAAAACTTCTTGCCGACAAGCGCGCCTGGAAGGGCCTGCCCGAACAGGTGCGAGACTGGCTATCGCTTCAGGCGCATTTTTCGCGCGTGCCGGATACGCGCGAACTGGTGGTCGAAACTTTTCCGCGCGGCAACAAGCATTATCTGGTGTGTTATCCCTTCGAGGGGCGTCTGGCGCATCAAACGCTCGGCATGTTGCTGACACGGCGGCTGGAGCGCGCCCGTGCCCGGCCACTCGGCTTTGTCGCCAATGAATATGCGCTGGCAATCTGGGGGCTCGGTGACGCCTCCTCCATGATCCGTCAGGGTCGGCTCGATCTCAACGCATTGTTCGATCCGGACATGCTGGGCGACGATCTCGAGGCGTGGCTTGCCGAATCCGCGCTGATGAAGCGCACCTTCCGAACCTGTGCGCTGATCTCGGGCCTGATCGCGCGGCGTTTCACCGACGAAGAAAAGACCCGCCGTCAGGTGCTGTTCTCGACCGACCTGATCTATGATGTTTTGCGCAAGCATCAGCCCGATCACGTGCTGTTGCGCGCCGCCCGCGCCGACGCCGCAACCGGCTTGCTCGATCTGCGCCGATTGAGTGATATGCTGACGCGGATCCAGGGACGAATCACCCACCGGGAACTCGATCGCGTGTCGCCGCTGGCGGTGCCGGTGATGCTGGAAATCGGCCGCGAAGCGGTCTATGGCGAGGCGTCCGACGAGCTTCTGGCGGAAGCAGCCGAAGAGTTGGTCAAAGAGGCGACGGGATAGTTGTGAACGCGGGCGGAAATTTTCAAGAATTTGAGGCGGCCGCTGCGCTTATCGCGAGCCTCGATGTTGCTGGCGTGACGTTGTCGGCTGACCTCTCCGGCGCATTGTTCTGGAAAGAGCAAAGACTGCTGGTGGTCTCGGACCTTCACCTTGAAAAGGGATCGAGCTTCGCGGCTCGCGGCGTCTTGCTGCCGCCCTATGATACGGTGGCGACGCTGAGCCGGCTCGCTTCCGTCGTCGCGCGCCACGATCCCAGGACCGTGATTGCGCTCGGCGACAGTTTTCACGATCGTACGGCCCATGAGCGGTTGTCTGCGCCAGACCGCGAGGCGATCGCAGCGTTGCAGGCGCGGCGCGACTGGGTCTGGATTTCCGGCAATCACGATCCGGCGTTGCCGTCCGATCTCGGCGGCATCGTCGCGGGCGAAGTCGCGATCGGCCCGATTGTGTTCCGGCATGAACCAACAGGTAGCGTCGGCGAAATCGCCGGACACCTTCATCCCAAGGCACGGGTCGCGACCCGGGCGCGCTGGCTGGAGCGGCGTTGTTTTGCCAGCGACGGCGAGCGCGTGGTGATGCCGGCCTTCGGCGCCTATACCGGCGGCTTGAGCATTCGCGACGATGCGTTTTCGAGAATCTTTCCCTCAACGGCTTTCATGGCGCATGTGCTGGGCGACGCCAGGCTGCACGCCATCGCCGCGTCGCGGTGTCGTTGAGCTTTCCTTGCTGCCGCAAGAACGACGATAGCGGCTGATTTGCGCGTCGCAAGCGTCGTCATTCCGGTACGCGCCGTCAGGCCCCGACCCGGAATCCATTCGCTGCTAGCCGTAAGTGAAGTCCGGCTTGCTCTGCCCAACTTCTATAATATAGCCATCAGGATCGCGAATGTAGCAGCGCGTCTCGCCGTACTTGTCCTTTGGCTCCGTGATAAACTCGGCTCCTCGGCTTCGCCACAGCTCATAGCAGGCTTGAATATCGGCAACGCGGATATTCATAAAGCTGTTGACGGAATCGGGGTTGGCGGGAACGCTGAGTGTTACCGAGGGTTTGTCGGGTGTCGGGCCGCCCCCGACGTTGACAATGAGCCACGTGTTCGCGATCTGAATGTAACCCGGCGCGCCCTTGCTATCGCCTCTGCTCAGAATGCGACTACCGAAGACCGTTTCGTAAAATCGAAGCGATCGCTCGATATCGGCGACGGTGAGAAAGTGTGCGACGGTGATGCCTTCCTTCGGCGGCATCTGATAGCTTTTCTGCTCGACTTGTACCTGGTTCATCGACGCCTCCGGATGTGGTATTTCTCCGTTCGTCCGAATAGGTCGGGCAGTATATTGATTTTGAGCCCGGTGCGAAAGCTCCGCGACATGGCGCAATGAGCGACCGGTTGGCTTGATGGCAGGTGCGAACGCCAACTAGGAACGCTTCCCACTTTACGCGGCGTGACGTTGTATCGTCGGCCCAATAGCCCGCGGGGTTATGGCGCGGCGATATCGCACAATACATCGATCGAATATTTTCCCGCACCATGAATGTACAAGAGCAAGAAGCCGCCCATAATGCTGAGATTTTTATAGAAGCCATCCATGCTGTCGACTCGGTCTGGACCCGTTACTGTCCAATAGCGATGCCCAATGAGCGCAG
>DATHPL010000600.1:0-9905 GCA_035483915.1 Bradyrhizobium sp. | reverse complement strand
GACGATCCCCGCTATGCGGCCTTTGCGCAAGAATGGGGCCTCAACGCACCGCGCCGGATGTTTCTGTTCCTGCAGAACCAGGCTCTGGGGTCGATCCCGCTGGTGTTTGCGATCTTCGTCGCGGCGCATTTTCCGAGCGAGATGATGCGCTGGCGCGATTATTTCGCCGCTTTCATATTGCTTGTCGCCATTATCGGCGAAGCGATCGCCGACAGCCAGCTCAAGCAGTTCACGGAAAGTCCCGGCCATCATGGCCGGGTTTGCGACATCGGATTGTGGCGCTGGTCGCGGCATCCGAATTATTTCTTCCAGTGGCTGGGCTGGCTCGCTTATCCCATCATCGCGATCTCGCCGGACTATGGGTGGGGCTGGGCGAGCCCGCTCGCGCCCGCCTTCATGTACTGGATCCTGGTTCACGTCACCGGCGTGCCGCCGCTGGAAGCGCAGATGCTGCGTTCGCGCGGCGAGCGCTATCGCGATTACCAGTCGCGCACCAGCGTGTTCTTCCTGTTGCCGCCGCGTTCAGGAGAATCAAAGTGAGCCTGACTTCCGGGGTGATCGGCTTCGCCGAGCGGGTGCCGCTGCCGGATTTTGTGGTCCGCGCTGCGGTCCATCAGCTTTGTTCGCGCACGGCGGCGCGGCTCGCCGCCGGCGATGCGGCAAGCGATGCCGACTTCGCGCGGGAAATGGCGGCGCGCGCGGTCGCCGAACATACGGAAGCGGCCAATGCGCAGCATTACGAGGTGCCTGCGGCCTTCTTTGGCCACGTGCTTGGGCCGAACCGAAAATACTCGTCCTGTTTCTACCGCGCGCCGGCTTCGACCTTGCAGGAAGCGGAGGAAGAGGCGCTGCGCCAGACTGTCGATCACGCCGACCTTGCCGACGGGCAGTCGATCCTCGAACTCGGCTGCGGCTGGGGTTCACTGTCGCTATGGATGGCGCGGCGGTTTCCAAATTCAAAGGTGGTCGCGGTGTCGAACTCTCATTCGCAGCGGATGCACATCCAGAGCGAAGGCGCCGCGCGCGGACTGACGAATCTCTCGGTGATGACCGCCGACATGAACGGTTTCAATCCCGGACGGCAATTCGACCGTATCGTCTCGGTGGAAATGTTCGAGCACATGATGAACTGGCGCGAACTCTTGGAAAGGGTGCGGTCATGGCTCGCGCCGCAAGGCCGTTTGTTCATGCACATCTTCACCCATCGTGCCGGCGCCTATCTGTTTGATCGCAACGACAAGGCCGACTGGATCGGACAGCACTTCTTCACCGGCGGGGTGATGCCGAGCCATCTTTTGATCCGGCAATATGCCGATCTGTTCGAGGTCGAGAAGGAGTGGCGTTGGAGCGGCGAGCATTACCAACGCACCGCGAGGGACTGGCTTGCCAATTTCGACGCCCATCGCAACGAGATCGAAACCGTTTTGCGCGGCGTCTATGGCGCGGAGACCGCCTTGTGGATGCGGCGCTGGCGCTGGTTCTTTCTTGCGACATCAGGTCTTTTCGGCTTTTCAGGCGGCAGCGAATGGGGGGTGAGTCACTACCGGATGAAGGCGGTGTAGCGTGGGTGGTCTATGCCCGTCCTTCCTTCGACGGCGGACATGTGGCGTAGCGGCAGAATCGTCCCGCAAACACAGAAGGCCCTGATCCCTAGAAGTTCTCGGGCAATCGACCGAACTGGCCTTGCGGTCGCTCAAGGCGGGACCGTTCCCAATGGGCCAGATTAGCGGCGGCCTCGTACGAACTTTGCAGGAAGGCCAGGAGCGCAGCATCCGGATTCGTGCGGGAGCGAACCGCGTCGTAAGGCAACAGGAATTCTCCAAGCTGGGTGTCGAACATCGCGGCCTCCGGCGCAACCTTGGCAAGGTTGAAGCCATCCGGCACGGGATAAGCATAACTGTAGAAGGCGGGATGATCGATACCAGGCCAAAAGCCTGCGCTTGAAACTTCTCGGCAGTACGCCTCGCGAGCCACGGCGTCCGGCACGTGAGGCATCCCGCCTGGATGCGGCGGGGCATCGCGTCCCGAGAAGCGGGTTACCGCCAAGTCAAAGCTGCCCCAAAACAGATGGATGGGGCTGCATTTACCGACAAAGCGCGAGCGAAAAAGCAAAAACACCCGCTGCACCCGCAGCATGGCGCGCCAATAGGCTCTTGCTGTGTCGGGGTCGTAGGCGCGCGGCGCATGGTCCTCGGGGAAGGCGACTGCGTCGGGAATTTCACAGGGCATCGGACGGATCTCCACCGCCACCCCAAGCTCGGTAAGCGTCACCATTGTCGCCTCGTAGAATGCGGCAACACTCTGCACTTCCAGTTTTACACGCCTTGCCTCGCCGTCCGCGGTGTTGATCCGCAGCAGGTCGTCCAATAAATCGAACTCCATTTCAAAAGCGCGCCCGTCCTGCGCATAGATCGGTCCGGTCGTGAAGCCTCGGCCCGACAGGTAAAAGGCTGCATGCCAGCTGTGATTGATCCAGGGCGTCAGCATCAGTCGCACCTTGCCGACCACCTGGCTCCAGAGATGGAGAGCATCGGTCGTCGGCCGAAGATCAAGGATCGCCAGATCAGGCCACGGATGGTTGGATGTTCCGGACATCGTCAAGACCTCCTTGCAGCGGCATTTCGGTCAATAGATGGTAGATCATGCGCCGCGCTGCATCGCTATCGCTGTGGCGGATCTCGAAAAATATCTTGGCTGGATCCGAAAAGAGACCAGTTAAGTCGACACGGTGTACTCGACCGGCTCAACGCGCCGTTGGCGAGCTACCCAATGGCTTCAAGATCTTCACCAGTTCGGCGTGCACGAACTCGTTGCCGCAAATCACATGACCCGTCAGCAGCGGATCGTCGTCGCCGGCCATGCCGCTGACGATGCCGCCGGCCTCGCGCACAACGATTTGGCCCGCTGCCATATCCCAGGGCTGAAGATTTCGTTCCCAATAGCCGTCGAGACGCCCGGCTGCGACAAAGGCCATGTCGAGCGAGGCCGCGCCGAACCGGCGCAGGCCCGCCACGCGGTTCTGGATTTCACTCATCTCGGTGCGTGACAGGTCATGATCGCCGCGCCCGATATGCGGCAGCCCACACGCGATCACGCATTCGTTGAGCTTGCGCCGGCCTGCGACACGGATGCGCTGATCGTTGAGGAAGGCGCCCTTGCCGCGCTCGGCGGTATAGAGTTCGTCATTGGCGGGATTGTAGATCACGCCGGCAATGATGGTTCCTTCGCGCTGAAGCCCGATCGAGATCGCAAATTGCGGAATGCCGTGCAGGAAGTTGGTGGTGCCGTCGAGCGGATCGACGATCCAGGTGTGGGTCTTGTCGTCGCCCGGGCGCGAGCCGCCTTCTTCACCGATAAAGCCGTAACCGGGGCGCGCCTTGGCGAGATCCTCGTACAACATCTCCTCGGCGCGGCGATCCGCCAGGCTGACGAAGTTGGCCGGTCCCTTCAGCGATACCTGAAGATTTTCGATTTCGCCGAGGTCGCGCTTGAGGCTGCGGCCGGCGCGGCGCGCCGCCTTGATCATGACGTTGAGGAGGGCTGATTGCAGCATGATTCAAGGCAACTTTTCTTCAGCGGAAAAATCAAGACCCGTCCCCAGCGAGGGATCGGCGCAGATGTGGGTGCCCTGTGGCGCCAGCGCCGTCAAGCTCATTTGGTGCCGAGCCATTTGCGCACAGCGGCGCTCGCCTTGGCCTTGTCCTCCGGGCTCATTGTGGAGAGGGCCTGGTCGAGATCGGGGTCGCCCTTGCCGGCGGTTTTGGCGATGGTGTGCCATTTCAACGCCTCGACCTTGTCCACTGGAACGCCCTGGCCGCTGGCGAGCACCCGCGCCAGGCGGTTTTGCGCGATCGGATTGTTCTGCTTTGCCGCCTTGCGCAGCAAGGTGATCGCTGCAGCTTCGTTTTTTGAGGTGCCGGTACCGTTGAACAGCGCGATGGCGTATTCGACCTCGGCATCGACATTGCCTGCGAGTGAGGCCGCCTGAAGCAGACGCGCGGCTTTTTCGGCGTCCTTCGGTACGCCCGTGCCCTCCTTGTAGAAGGTGGCGAGCGCGTATTGGGCCTCCGCGCTGCCGGCGTCGGCCGCGACTCGCATCAGTTCCGCCGCGCGCCGCAAATCCTGTGGCAGAGTTTCCCCGCCGACATACATCAGCGCGAGATTGTAGGCGGCTTTGGAATTGCCGAGCTTGGCCGAGGACGCCAGCAGTTTAGCCGTCTCCTCGCGATTGACCGGTCCGCCGCGGCCGGCGAGCCGCAGCATCGCGAGCTCAAACATCGCCTCGCGGTCGCCGGCGTCCGCAGCGCGCTTGTACCATCCGGCCGCCTTGGCGTCGTCGCGCTTGAGGCCGAACCCGTTGGCGTAGAGCTCGCCGAGCATGGTCATCGCCTTGGGATCGCCGTTCTCCTGCGCGCGCTTGGTCGCGAGGTCAAACGCGGTCTTGTAGAGGCCGCGCTGATAGGCGCCGTACACCAGATCGGCATTGGGGTCGTCGGGCGGCGGAGCGGGCGCCGCCGCGGCCGCCGGGGGCGGGGCAGGCGCGGGCTTCTTGGCCGCGGGCCTGATCTTCGGCTTCGCGGCGGCGGCTGGCTTGGCTTCCGGCGCGGCCGGTTTATCCGGTGCTGCCGGTTTGTCCGGTGTTGCTCCCGGCGGCGTGAGCGATACTTGTGCTGAAGCGTGAGCCGTCAACATCACGGCCGCGAGGATCAGTGCCGCCCAATTGAAGTTCCTGCAACGCAAGCGGCAAATTCCGCCCATGAACTTCAAATGGAAAATCGGCGCTGGAATTATGATTTTGCTAGTGCCCATGACTTTCCGAAGTCGTTGAAAGGTGCGTGCTGCGGTGGAGCACGAACTTCGGAAAGTGGGCACTGGTAATGGACGCGCGCTCCTCATGATCCGGCTTTACTCTCGCGGTGCTTCGGCATTTGCCGGAATCGCGCCAGGGGCTTTGCCGATCGCCTGGAGGACCGCGTGCAGGGATTTCAACGGCCCTTCAGATGCGCTCCAGATGAAATCGCCGGCCAAAATGAAATCCGCGCCTGCCGCCGCGAACGCGCCGACTTCTTCCAATGTGCCCGCAAAGCCGACCGAAGGCAGTTCGAACACTTCGTCCCACCATTGCAGACGATCGCAGATCGCCTGCGTCGACGGACGTTGACCATTCTCGTCCGGCTCGCCGAACAACACGTAATCCGCGCCCAGTTCACCCGCCGTCATCGAGTCGTGGCGTGTCGCCAATCCGCCGACGCCGGCGATGCGGTTGGGCTTGAGCGTCGGCAGGGCTTCCTCGAAAGCCTCCAACCCGGAAAGGTGCGCGCCATCGGCCCCGGCGCGCGCCACGAGGTCCACATGGCCATCGAGCAACAGGGCCGCGCCCTGGTCCTGGATCACGGGCGCAAGCGCCTTGATATGCGACAACAGCGTGCGTGGATCGGATGGCTTGAGCCGCAGCAACACGGCCGCGATATCGGCCGCTTTCAGGAGGTCCGCAAGCACGCCGAGCAAAGCTTGCGGGTCGTCGACGGGCGGCGTCGCAAGGTAGAGGCGCGGGGCTGGACGCGGCTGGACAGGCTTTGAGGCCAACTTTTAAGCCGCCTTCTTTTCGAGATCGGCCGTCCATCGGCCGGTGCTGGCGAGCCCATTCATATGGGCGCGATGACTGAAGGCCCGCTGCCCGGCCGCGGTGTTTTCGGACCTGCCGGACCATGCCTTCTGGGGCGCTGCCTGTAGCGCGCGGCCATAGGAGAAGGTGACCTTCCACGGCAGGTTGCCGATGGCGTTGATCGCGTTCAGATGCGCGGTTGCTTCCTCGTCGGACTGTCCGCCGGAGAGAAACGCTATGCCGGGCACGGCTGCCGGCACGCAAGCCTTCAACAGGCGGATGGTCTTTTCGGCGACTTCTTGCACGGAAGCCTGCTTCGCGGATTTCTTGCCTGATATCGCCATGTTCGGTTTCAGGATCATGCCTTCGAGCGCGACGCGCTGCACGCGCAATTCCTGAAACGTCTTGTTGAGCACGCGGCTCGTCACCTCATAGCAGCGGTCGATGTCGTGATCGCCGTCCATCAGCACCTCCGGCTCGACGATCGGCACGATTTGGGCTGCCTGGCACAGCGCGGCATAGCGCGCCAGCGCATGCGCGTTGACCCTGATCGCGGTCATAGAGGGAATGCCGCCTCCGATATCGATCACCGCACGCCACTTCGCAAAGCGTGCGCCGCGCTCGTAATATTTCTTCAGGCGTTCGGCGAGCTTGTCGAGGCCGACGGTGACGAGTTCGCCCGGGCAATTCGGCAAGGCCTGCGTTCCGTCATCGACCTTGATCCCGGGAATGGAACCGGCTTGCTCGATCAGCTTGACCAGCGGCGTGCCGTCTTTGGCGTTCTGCCAGATGGTCTCGTCATAGAGGATCACGCCCGAAATATATTTGCTCATCGCCTCCTGTGAGCGGAACAGCATCTCGCGGTAGTCGCGGCGATTGTCCTCGGTGGATTCCACTCCGATAGCGTCGAAGCGCTTCTTGATGGTGCCGGACGATTCGTCGGCGGCGAGCAAGCCCTTGCCCGGCGCGACCATGGCAAGTGCAACCTTGTTGAGATCGGCGAGATTCATCGGGAACGTCCTCCGGCAGCTAGTTGTCTATTTGCCCACAAAATAGACCGTTCTCGGGCAAAAGAGGAGTTTGACGTTCGTCGCAGGTCTACTCCCGATCCCCGCGAAAAGCGGGGAGGGGGAGATAAAGCGGGGCGGTCGGAATCTAGGCCACTTTCGGATCTAGATCGCCCTTGGCGTACCGCTTGGCCATTTCGGCCGTGGTCATGACCTTCTTGATCTTGCTCGCCTGGCCCGCGGTATTGAATTCCTGAAGCCGTTGCTTGCACAGCTTGGCCATCGCTTCCATCGCGGGCTTGAGATATTTGCGCGGATCGAATTCTTCCGGGTTTTCCTTGAACACTTTTCGGATCTGTCCCGTCATCGCCATCCGGTTGTCGGTGTCGATATTGATCTTGCGGACGCCGTTCTTGATGCCGCGCTGGATTTCGGAAACCGGCACGCCCCAGGTCGGCTTCATCTTGCCGCCGTTGGCGTTGATGATGTCTTGCAAATCCTGCGGCACTGAGGACGAACCGTGCATGACAAGATGCATGTTCGGCAGCTTGCGGTGGATTTCCTCGATCACCTTCATGGCGAGGATATCGCCGTCGGGCTTGCGGGTGAATTTGTAGGCGCCGTGCGAGGTGCCCATGGCGATCGCGAGCGCGTCGACCTTGGTCTCCTTGACGAACTTCACCGCTTCGTCCGGATTGGTGAGCAGCTGGTCGTGCGAGAGCTTGCCCTCCGCGCCGTGGCCGTCTTCCTTGTCGCCCATGCCGGTCTCGAGCGAGCCGAGCACGCCCAGTTCACCTTCCACCGAAATGCCGCCGAGATGCGCCATGTCGGTGACGGTCTTCGTGACACCGACATTATAGTCCCAGTCGCCGGGGGTCTTGCCGTCGGCCTTCAGCGAGCCATCCATCATGACCGAAGTGAAGCCGGACTGGATCGCGGTCATGCAGGTCGCGGGTTCGTTGCCGTGGTCGAGATGCACGCAGACCGGGATCTGCGGGTAGATTTCGGTGACCGCATCCATCATGTGGCGGAGCATGACGTCGTTGGCATAGGAGCGCGCGCCGCGCGAGGCCTGGATGATGACGGGCGCATCGAGGCTAGAAGCCGCGTCCATGATCGCGAGCGCCTGCTCCATATTGTTGATGTTGAAGGCCGGCACGCCGTAGTCGTGCTCCGCCGCGTGGTCGAGCAATTGACGCAACGTGATCCGAGCCATCGGTCCTGTTCTCCGCGTTGGGGCTGGTCGCCCGAAATGAATTATCGTGCTTTTAAAACTTCCACGCCGGGCAGAGGTTTCCCCTCCATCCATTCCAGGAAGGCGCCGCCTGCCGTCGAAACATAACTGAAATCTCCCGCCACGCCTGCCTGATTAAGCGCCGCCACGGTGTCGCCGCCGCCGGCGACCGAAACCAGCTTCTTCGCTTTGGTCCGCTCGGCCGCATGCTTCGCCGCGACCATGGTGCCGCGATCGAACGGTGTCATCTCGAATGCGCCGAGCGGCCCGTTCCAGACCAGCGTCTTGGCGTCGTCGATAGCGGCGTGAATCCGCGCCACCGATTGCGGGCCCACGTCCAGGATCATGCCGTCGGAGGGAATGGCATCGAGGCCGTAGGCGTGGGACGGTGAATTCGCGGCGAAATGAAACGCCACGACCGCGTCCACCGGCAGGATGATGGCGCAGTTGGCGGTATCAGCCTTTTCTAGAATCCGCAGCGCAGTCGCGGCGAGGTCTTTTTCCGCGAGCGATTTGCCGATGCCGACGCCTTGCGCATGCAGGAAGGTGTTCGCCATGCCGCCGCCGATGACGAGCGCATCGACCTTGCTGACGAGGTTTTCCAACAGGTCGATCTTGGTGGAAACCTTCGCGCCGCCGATGATCGCAATCACCGGGCGTGTTGGTGCTTCCAGCGCCTTTCCGAGCGCATCGAGCTCGGCCTGCATGGTGCGTCCGGCATAGGCCGGCAGCTTGTGCCCGAGCCCTTCGGTCGAGGCATGCGCGCGATGCGCGGCCGAGAAGGCGTCGTTGACCCAGATGTCACCGAGTTTGGCGAGTTCGGCGACGAACGCAGGATCGTTTTTTTCTTCTTCTTTGTGGAAGCGGGTGTTTTCCAGACAGAGAATGTCGCCGTCCTTCATGGCGGCAACCGCTTTCGCAGCCGGCTCGCCGATGCAGTCATCGGCAAAGGCGACCGGCTTCTTGATCACCTGCGACAAAGCTTCCGCGACGGGCTTGAGCGAATCCTTGGCATCGCGGCCCTTGGGCCGGCCGAAATGCGCCAGCAAAATCACCTTGCCGCCTTTGCCGGAAATTTCCGTAATCGTCGGCGCCACGCGTTCGAGACGGGTCGCGTCGGTGACGCGGCCATTCTCCATGGGGACGTTGAGATCGACGCGGAGCAGCACGCGTTTGCCTTTGACGTCGACATCATCGAGGGTGCGGAATGGCTTTGTCATTGATGGCCTCGTGCGGCTCATCCTTCGAGACGCCTTGCTACGCTCGGCTCCTCAGGATGAGGTCTCCCTCATGGTGAGGAGCGCGCTTCTCGGCGCGCGTCTCGAACCATGAGGCTTTATTGGCTTACAGCAGCTTGCCCATCGCCACGGCGGTATCGGCCATGCGGTTGGAGAAACCCCACTCGTTGTCGTACCAGGACATCACGCGCACGAAGTTGCCGTTCTGCACCTTGGTCTGGTCCATGTGGAACGTGGAGGAGTGCGGGTCGTGGTTGAAGTCGATCGAGACGTTCGGCGCGTTTGTGTAGCCGAGGATGCCCTTGAGCTGCTGCTCGGCCGCGCGCTTCATCGCCTCGTTGATCTCTTCCTTGCTCGTCTTGCGTGACGCGACGATCTTGAAGTCGATCACCGAGACGTTAGGCGTCGGCACGCGGATCGAGACGCCATCGAGCTTGCCGTTCAATTCCGGCAGCACCAGGCCGATCGCCTTCGCCGCGCCCGTTGAGGTCGGGATCATCGACATCGCCGCCGCGCGGCCGCGATAGAGATCCTTGTGCAGGGTGTCGAGCGTCGGCTGGTCGCCGGTATAGGCGTGGATTGTGGTCATGAAGCCGGTTTCGATGCCGACCGTATCATTGAGCACCTTGGCGACCGGCGCGAGGCAGTTGGTGGTGCAGGAACCGTTGGAAACCACGAGATGCTCCTTGGTGAGCTTGTCGTGATTGACGCCATAGACGATCGTGGCATCGGCGTTCTCGGCCGGTGCCGACACCAGCACGCGCTTGGCGCCGGCGGTGAGGTGAAGCGCGGCCTTTTCCTTGGCGGTGAAGATGCCGGTG
>DATHPL010000599.1:0-1818 GCA_035483915.1 Bradyrhizobium sp. | reverse complement strand
CGCCGCCTCAAGGTCAAACAGCGCATTCGGCCCCGAATTGAATGCGGCGAGCGCATCGACCAGAACCACCTGGCGATCGAGCCGCGCGAAATGGTCGCGGAAGAACGGCCGCACCACGACGTCCTTATAGGACTGATAGCGCCTTCGCATCATTGCCCACAGCGATCCGTCGGGAGGGTTGCCATCTTGGGGCACGTCGAGCGGCGTAAAGGTCAGCGCCGGCGAGCCTGCCAGATTGCCCGGCATCAGGAAGCGGCCCGGTGGCAGCAGGCTCATGGCAAAGCGTTCGTCGCGGCAGGCGCGCAAATAATCAGTGAAGAGCTTTGCGGAGGCGAGCGCGGCCTGTTCGTCGGCAGGGCCTTGCGCGTTCAGGCCGGACAAATAAGCGTGCCAGCTCGACGCCAGCGCGGCGCGGGCGCTGCCGCGTGACAGCGCCAGGCTCTCGCTCGACCATTGCTCGTAGCTCTTGTTGAGCAGCGGCAGGTCGAGCAGCCATTCGCCGGGATAATCAACGATGTCCAGCGTCAGCGTCCGCTCGGCGCCGTTCTGGCGTTGATAGTCGATCACGAGCCGCAGTTCGCTGATGTCGACGGTCGAGTTCGGCCAAGCGCGTTGATCGATCAACGTGTGGACGTGGCGCTCATAGTCGAAGCGCGGCACGGCGTCGTCGGGCTGTGGCGCGAGGTAAGCGCGGGCGATCCGGCCGGAGGCGAGCGGCTCGAACACCGGAAAACGTCCACCGCGGGTCAGGCCATGAATCAACGCCGTGATGAACACGGTCTTGCCGGCCCGTGAAAGCCCGGTGATGCCGAGCCGCAGCGTCGGATTGAAGAGGCCTTCGCTGAAATCCCTCAGCGCGCGCGCCGAAATGCGCGCTTCCTCCACCATGTCAGAAAAATCAAAGGCCATGCGCTGAAAAAGGGGGAACAAACCGGTTTCGGAAAGGTAATTTAGTAAACCAATCACAAAGTGGCGATTGGTCGGCTAAAATCAAGTTTTCACATTTAGGACGGCATTTTCCGCTTAATTTCCGCGTATCAGCTTAGGGGATCGTTGACGCCCCAAAGTTATCATCTGTTTCATCTTGAAGAAGTGTGCCACTGGTTGCGTATGACGGTCTTCCAACTGAAACAGCTCGCCTCGACCTCGGCCCATGCGGCGGCCGACGCCATTCGCTGGAATTATGACCGCGCCGAGCTGATCGCCGACGGCATCGTGCACGGCATCGGCGTGTTCGGTGGCGTGGTCGCGGCGACCGTCCTGATCGTGCTCGCGGCGGTGTTTGCATCCGCGTATGAAGTCGTCACCGTGTCGGTCTATGCCGCGGGCTTGCTGGCGATGCTCGGTTTCTCCGCCGCCTATAACCTCTGGCCGATATCGCGGCGCAAGTGGTTGCTGCGCCGCTTCGATCATTCGGCGATCTATGTCTTGATCGCCGCGACCTACACGCCGATTTTCGCGCAGCTGCAGGATCGCGTTTTCGCGATGTCGCTTTTGGCAGGCGTGTGGGGCGTGGCGGCGGTCGGTATTGCGGTCAAGCTGATGTTCCCCGGACGCTTTGATCGGCTGTCGGTCGGGCTCTACCTCGCAATGGGCTGGAGCGGCATCATCGCCTATGACGCCGGCCTGTCCTCGCTGCCGAAACTGACGGTCTGGTTCATCCTCGCCGGTGGCCTGCTCTACAGTTTCGGGGTAATCTTCCACGCATGGCAACGGCTTCGCTTCCAGAATGTGATCTGGCATTGCTTCGTGCTTCTCGGCGCGGCATGCCATTACACCGCCGTGCTCGATCTGGTTCTGGCCTAGCGCCTTCCACCA
>DATHPL010000598.1:0-4359 GCA_035483915.1 Bradyrhizobium sp. | reverse complement strand
TCGGTATCGGCCCTGATGCCGCTCGTCACCCGCGATCTCCTGCATGGCGGCGCGCAGACCTACGGCATCATGCTCGGCGCTTTCGGCATGGGCGCGGTGGTCGGCGCGCTCAACATCGGCGAAGTGCGTAAACGCTTGAGCGGCGAGGCCGCGATTCGCGCCTGTGCGCTGTCGATGGGCGGCTCCATCGCCGCAGTCGCGCTGAGCCATGAACGGGTCCTGACGGCGGCGGCGCTGGTGGTGGCGGGCGCGGCTTGGATGCTCGCGGTCGCCTTGTTCAATATCGGCGTGCAGCTTTCGGCGCCACGCTGGGTGGCAGGCCGTTCGCTTGCGGCCTTTCAGGCAGCGATTTCCGGTGGGATTGCGATCGGAAGCTGGGGCTGGGGTCGACTGACGGACGCCGCCGGCGTCGAAGCCGCGCTTCTGGTATCGGCGACCCTGATGCTGCTTTCGCCATTGCTTGGTCATTGGCTGCACATGCCGCGGGTCGGCGCGCGCAACGAGGATGCGGAAGTCCTGGCCGATCCCGAGGTGCAGTTATCGCTGACCGCGCGCAGCGGGCCGCTGGTGGTCGAGATCGAATATCGCGTTGCGCAGGACAATGCCCGCGCCTTTCACAATGTCATGCAGGAGGTCCAGCTCTCAAGGCAACGCAACGGCGCTTATGGCTGGTCGATCGCACGCGACATCGCCGATCCCGAGCTATGGACCGAACGCTATCATTGTCCGACCTGGCTCGATTACCTGCGCCAGCGCAACCGCTCGACGCAGTCCGAACGCGCGCTGCACCAGAGCGCGATCGATTTTCATCTCGGCCCCGATCCGGTTCGCGTCCGCCGCATGCTGGAGCGCCCGTTCGGCTCGGTGCGCTGGAAGGAAGAAACCCCCGACCGCGCGGCGCGCGAGGTGCTACCGGTGGCATCCGCCGCGGCGGGCAGCAGCACCTAAACGTTCGGGCTTACTGCCCGTTTTCGGTCAGCACCTTCTCGCAGGCCCTGCTGAGCCGGGAGCGATGCTGCTTCAGGCAGCCCAGCACCACCGAATCGCCCTCGTTCATCTGGGCGCGGCAGAAGCGCGACACGTCACGCGCGCAGGCGTCGTGACCTTGCTGGGCCGAAACGAAGGGCATCGCTAAAACCTGCGCCATGAGCGCGAACAAAAATGCATATGAAATCCTGAACATCTGAACCGCCTTCATCCCTGCGATGCCGGGATGAAAGTCTGCTCGGTCGGCGATGTCAATGCGCGCTAGTGGTCCGATTCCAACATTCGCATATCCTCTCGGCAGGCAGTTTTGCGAATGTTGGAATCATAGGACCACTAGAAAATATAGGTTTCTAGTGGAGTCCGGGATTTGACATTCGCCTGACGAACTCGTGGCCAGGTGGGCAGCGAATGCCAAATCCACTCCACTAGCCGCGCCAATTGGCGCATCACCTCCAGCCACGGCCCGTGTGAGATCCTCGTGCCAAGCCTGGTCGTCCTTCCGACATCAGCCCAAGCTCATGATCGCAGAACGTCCGAACGCCCGCGGCCCGCGGTGTGACTCCAGCTGCTCGAGGCCGGTGCGACATCGGGAACCGCCCCGGCGTTTGGGGAGCGTTAACAACTCTTTCTCATAAAGAAGGCGGGGCGAATTTTAGTTTTGGTCTTAACGAAAGAGTAACCATGCGTAACGCGTTCGGCCTGATGCTGATGAGTTTGGTGGCTGCCACGTTGATCGCCACTGGCGGTTGGTTCTGGACCTCGCACCGCGGCGCGGCCGCCCCGCAAACTTTCGCCGCCGCGCAAGCAGCGCCCGCCCCCGTCGCCGCAAAACCCGCAGGCGCCCGTGACCCGATCGAGATCACCGGCAGCATTCCGGAAAAAATACCGCCAGTTCCCGCGCCGCAGCCGAAACAGGCCTGCGCCAATCCCGACGCGCTCGGGGTTTCCCGCGTCGTTGAAATCGACACCACAGGCGGGCCCGGCTTCGGCTTCGAACATTTCAAACAGATCGATTTTCTCGGCGATAAGGAAGTTGTGCTGTCCTTCGATGACAGTCCGTGGCCGGTCAACACGCCGGCGGTGCTCAAGGCGCTCGCCGACCAATGCACCAAGGCAATGTTCTTCTCGATCGGCAAGCACGCCACCTTTCATCCGGAGATTCTGAGGCAGGTGGCGGCCGCCGGCCACACCGTCGGCACGCACACCTGGTCGCATGCCAACCTGAACTCGAAGAAGCTGAACGAGCAGGCCGTCAAGGACGAGATCGAAAAGGGCAATAGCGCGGTCAAGCTCGCGCTTGGCGCTGCGCCCGCACCGTTCTTCCGCTTCCCGGAGTTGCAGCATAATCCGGCGGCGATGGCCTATCTCGGCACGCGCAATATCGCGATGTTCTCGACCGATCTCGATTCCTTCGACTTCCGGGCAAAGAGCCCGGAGCAGGTCATCAATACTGTCATGACCAAGCTCGACAAGCAGGGCAAGGGCATCATCCTGATGCACGACTTCCAGAAGCACACCGCCGAAGCGATGCCGGAACTGCTGCGCCGCCTGAAGGCCGGCGGCTACAAGGTCGTGTTCATGAAGCCGAAGGCCCCCATGCAGACCTTGCCTGAATATGACGAGGCGATGATGAAGGATATGAAGCTTCCGGTCGCCGGTGCACGTCCGGTGAACACCATCGTGCAGACGGTCTCGCAGTAAGCGACTGAGATCTGAGAATTCGGCCTGATTGGATCAGGCGCTGTGATCGCAGGGCGGCCGGCCTTTGGTCGCCTGAAGCGGCTGGCTCCCGCCTGTCATAAATTCCGACATGGCGGCCTCTGACGACCAGTTCAAATAGAAGACGAACGCGCCGGACAGCGCGAGCAGCAGCAGAATTTCGAGAATGATAATTCTGACGATCGATGGCCAGGCACGTTGGTAGACGTTCTGTAGAGAATCCCTACCTGTCGGGCGGTTACCGGCTAATGGGAACATGGACACCTCCCACAAAGAGATTGGCGCCCTGTTCTAGGAGCAGCGACCGAGTTCCCCTGTGAACGACCTCACATATCCCTAAATATTTCGGATCCGCCAAATCAACGCTTTCGGATCAAGGTTTGGGGGCCAGCAGGCACTCTGCCACGATGAGCTCTTTCACCTTCTTGTCCGACAGCTGCCGCCGCGACACGTCGACAGTTTCATAACCGTCTTTGCTGCATGAAATCGTGATCTGGTCGGCCGTGACGCCATTGCCGAAATTCGGAATCAGCCTGTAGACGCCTTCGGAATTGGTGCGAACCAGGATCCTCCGGCCACCGACCTCGGCCCTGATTTGAACACCCGGAATAGGCTTCAGTGTTCCGGTCTCCCTGGCCGATCCGACGAATGCCAAATCAACATCTTCGTCTCGTTCGGAGTCGAGCTCTCCCGAATGCGACGGATGACACGAAAACATGACCGCTGCAAAAGCGGCGAAGCGGGCAAGTCGCGTGACAGAGAATCGACCGATAAAGCGGCGTCGCGATTTTGTTGGCACTTTTTACCTTGCGCTAGGCTCTAGAACTCCGGTTTTCGGAGTTGGCAATCCGTACGAGTGGTCTACGTTTTTGAATCTCAGCGAAGAAACCAGTCGCGGAAAAGGTAGAAGACGCTGAGTATGACCAGAAGCGGAACCGTCCACCCGAGCCAATATGGCGTCGGCCGATTTTTCAGCAACGGCAACGCTATCACGCTCGTCGCAATCGCACCAAGCGTCGAGGTCACAAGCCAGCCATACCAATACATCGGCGGACCGTCTCTGGAGGGTTCAACGAGCCAGCCGAATTGGCCGATCTTCGGATGATAGGTGAACAGGGCCCAGTTCAGTTCGACTGAAACAATGTAGATCAGAGCGAAGGCCGCCGAGAAAACCGGAATGATCTTTTCGATTTGATTGTTATTCATAGCCCGAAAAAGCCCCGGATGTTGTTGAGGATGTGGCCAACGATGAACCCGAACCAGACGATGAAGCAGAGGATCAGCGTCACCGCCGTGCGCGCGGATTGCCCAGCTGGTTCAGGACGGCGCCACACCAGCCAATAGAGCGGCAGCAGTCCAAGACCGATCGCAATGAACTGCTCCTTGATCTCGAACGAACCGACCGCCGGAAACAAACGCGCATTTTCGAGATAGGTCCGTACCCAAACCCGGTAGATCGGATAGATCCAGCCGCCAAGCAGCGCGACGACGAGGAACAAGACAATATTGGCGTTGACGTAGACTCGGCTCGACACCGCCCGATAGGCGTTGGTGAATCCAACTTTGTTTCGCGAAGGCCAGACAACGGCAACCGCCTGATGCGTGATACTGCCGAGCAGCGCAACGGCCAAAAGGCCGTGCAGGATAACCAGA
>DATHPL010000597.1:0-4110 GCA_035483915.1 Bradyrhizobium sp. | reverse complement strand
GACATCGAGCACCATGCGGAACGAGGCCCCGGCGGTCAGGCGATAGTCGGAGCGACGGTAGGTCGCCGCACGCGGCACGTTGGCGGCGCCGCCGAACGCGAGCGGCCCGACGGTCAGTTGCGCGGATGTCGCCTTGTCGGCGAGCGGCATCAGCGCGTGGTCGAATTTCGCGACATGCAGCCGGCCCCAGCGCCACATCGAGGAATCCGCACCCAGTTTGTCGCTGACCTCGGCGACGGCGCCGCCAAGGCTTTCGCGCAGGATGCGGTCTCGCGCAGCCGCAGGGTCAGCGCCGAGTTTTTCGTCCGGTGTTTCGAGATAGGCGACGATGGGCGAGATGCTGGAAGCTTCCGGCGCGATGAGATCAGTGGCCTTGGGCGCGACCGCCTTGATTAGCGCCGCGCCGAGATGATTCGATATCCACACCTCGAACACCGCGGCGGCCGCGCTGTCGGCGCCGTCGTGCGCGTCCCAACTTTTGAGAAGCTCCAGCCCCTTTTTGGTGTTGGCGTCGTCGGACTCGATCGGCTTCAGCAATTTGACCAGACGCCGCGCCAGCATCGAGGTGTCGTCGTTCTGCAAATCCATCGCGTCGGCCAGAGTCATCTTTGACTTTGACTGCAACACTTCGACGATGCGCTGCCAGCGCGCGGGGTCCGCCCATTCAAAGCCGACCTTGCGCTCAGCTACCGGATAATCGCTCGGCAGGTTCATCTGGTTGGCCGTGGCGAAAAAGCCCTGCTCGGGGCGATAGACGCGCGGCAATTGGTCGTTGTCGATAAAGCCCTGCCATTCATAGCGGCCGTCGCCCGGCACCGGCAGCAGCCCGTCATAGTTCACGCGGCGCGGCGTCTTGGCGCCGGGAATCCAGCCGATATTGCCTTTGACGTCGGCGTAGACCTGGTTCTCGGATGGCGCGCCCCAGCGCCTGATCGCGGCGACGAAGCCGTTCCAGTCCTTCGCGGTCATGTAGTCGGAGGAACCGAAATAGGCCGAGGTGCCCGGCTCGAACCAGATCGAGCGGATGGCAAAGGCGCGCTTGTTGGCTTCGTCGACATAGACGACGGGGCCGTGCCGGGTGAACTTCAGCTCGACGTCGCGGGCACCCTCGCCTTTGACCTCGACGCTCTCATGCACGATTCGCATCGATTCCCAGCCATCGCGATAGCGGTATTGATTGGGATCGGCGGGATTGAGTTCGTAGACGTAGAGATCTTCCTGGTCGACGTTGAAGATGGTCAGCCCGAACGCAATCGTGCCGTTGTGCCCGATCGAAATTCCAGGCAGCGCCGGCTCGCCCGCTCCGATCACGGAAAGACCGGGGGCGTTGAGCCCGACGATGTAGCGCAGTGACGGCACGCTGTGCTCGCGATGCGGATCGTTGGCGAGGATCGGCCGGCCGGTCGCGGTGCGCGACGGCGCGACCACCCAATTGTTGGAGCCGATGGTATCGCGCTGCCCGTCAGCTTCAGCGAGGAAACGATCGGGATCATGCGTGAGCATCGCCTTGCGGTCTTCAGGCTTGGCAAAGGCAACCGGCCGCGTCGCCAGATCATAGGCCGCCAGCACGCCCTTCGGGATGCTGCAGGGATCGAGCCCTTCGGGGATTTTCGTGGTCCATGCCGGTTCGAGCTTGACGCGAAACCGATCCGCTTCCAGTCCGGCCGCGCAGGCAACCAGCGAACGCTTCACCTCAGAAGCGACATTGCGCGTCAGGCCGTGGCTTCTGATCCGCACTACATCCTCAGGCGTCCATAGATCGGGCCTGGTGCCGGCGATGCGAAATTCGATCGGCAGCGGTTTGCGGCCGGCCTGCACGTCCGCAACATAGGCGTTGATGCCGGCAACGAAAGCCTCCGCATAGGACTTCGCCTTGGGGCCGTAAGACGCCCATTCCGCATTCATGTCGCCGCGATAGAGAAAGAGCCGTAACGCCTTGTCCTGCTCGACATAGGCCGGCCCGAAATCCCTCGCGAGCAGGCCGAGGCCGCGCTTGCGCCAGAGATCGATCTGCCAGAGGCGATCACGCGCGACGTTGAAGCCTTGCAGGAAAAACAGGTCGTGCTCGTTCTCGGCATAGATGTGCGGAATGCCCCAGACATCGATCAGGATTTTTCCAGGGGCCTGAAGGCCCGGCGCGGGCGTCGTGGAAAGCCGCGCCGCGGACAAGGCGTTGTCGTTGTCGCGCGCGGAGGCCGATGTCGCAGAAGAGATCAGCGCGGCAGTAAGCAGGACACGAATCGTCTTTTTCATCTTTTATTTTGTCCCTCGTTGAATGCCACCCCATCCGTCATACCCCGCGCATGCGGGGTATCCAGTACGCCGCGGTTTCTCGGCTTTATCACAACCGCCTCGGAATACTGGATCACCCGCTTTCGGAGGTGATGACGGGCACAGGCGCATTTATGCGTCCTCATCGCTCGCGAGCACGCCTGTGACCGCGCGCGCCCAGCCCTTCAGCTTCCGCTCGCGCGTGGCTGCGCTCATGTTGGGTTTGAATCGACGCTCAAGCCGCCAGTGATCGGCGAATTTTTCAGGCTCCGGATAAACACCGGCCTCAAGCCCGGCGAGATAGGCTGCGCCCAGCGCGGTTGTCTCTTGAATCACCGGACGGTCGACGGGGGCATCGAGCAAGTCCGCCAACCGTTGCATCGTCCAGTCGGACACGGTCATGCCGCCATCAACGCGCAACACGATATTGGCGGCTTTCGCCCCCGGCCAATCCGCGCGCATTGCATCCCGGAGATCGAAGGTCTGATAGCAGACGCTCTCAAGCGCGGCATGCGCGAGCTCCGCCGGCCCGGTGTTGCGCGTCAGCCCGAACAGCGCGCCGCGCACCCGCGGATTCCAGTAGGGCGCGCCGAGACCGACGAAGGCCGGCACCAGATAAACGCTTTGCGCGGGATCGGACTTTGCCGCGAGCGGCCCCGTTTCTGCCGCCTGCTTGATGACGCCGAGCCCGTCACGCAGCCATTGCACCGCGGAGCCAGCAACAAAGATCGAGCCTTCGAGCGCGTAGGTGCGCTGGCCCCGGAGTTGGTAAGCAATCGTCGTCAGCAGCTTGTTTTTCGAAGCCACCGGCGTGGTACCGGTATTGAGCAGCGCGAAGCAGCCGGTGCCGTAGGTGGACTTGATCATGCCCGGCGTAAAACACGCCTGCCCGATGGTCGCTGCCTGCTGATCGCCGGCGATGCCGCAAACCGCAATCGCGCCGCCGAACAGATCGGGCACGGTCTCGCCAAAGCGATGCGAGGAATCCTTCACCTCCGGCAGCATCGCGCGCGGCACGCGCAAGAGCTTGAGGAGGTCGTCGTCCCAGTCGCCCTCGTGAATATTGAAGAGCAAGGTGCGCGAGGCGTTGGTGGCGTCGCTCGCATGCAC
This sequence comes from Bradyrhizobium sp., assembly GCA_035483915.1. GTDB lineage: Bacteria > Pseudomonadota > Alphaproteobacteria > Rhizobiales > Xanthobacteraceae > Bradyrhizobium. Next base: position 729 of record DATHPL010000597.1, on the reverse strand, counting down.
CTTTCCGCCGGTCAGGCGCCACAGCAGGTAGCAATCGACGGTGCCGAACAACAATTCGCCGCGCACGGCGCGTTCCCGCGCACCGGGGACGTTATCAAGAATCCAGGCAGCCTTGGTGCCGGAGAAATAGGGATCGATGATCAGGCCGGTCTTGGTCGTGATCGTTGGTTCGTGACCTTCTTCCTTCAGTTTCGCGCAGATGTCAGCGGTGCGACGATCCTGCCAGACGATAGCGCGGTGGATGGCCTTGCCGGTGGTGCGATCCCAAACCACCGTCGTCTCGCGCTGGTTGGTGATGCCAACAGCGGCAATGTCCTTCGCAACGAGGTCAGCCTTTTTCAGCGCGTCGCGGCAGGTTGCAATGGTCGAATTCCAGATGTCTTCCGGATCGTGCTCAACCCAGCCGGACGCCGGAAAATGCTGCGGAAATTCCTGCTGCGCAACGCCGGCGACCGAAAGGTCGGTGCGAAACACCATGGCGCGCGAGGACGTGGTGCCCTGATCGATGGCCAATACGAAGGACATGAACGTTTCCCGGCGTTATCATTTTGCGTAAGGCAAGCGGATTGGAAAGCAGACGTCAAGCTGGCGGTGAGCGACGCTGCCTCTTCCCCTCTCCCCTTGTGGGAGAGGGTGGCGAGAATGAGCGAAAGCGAATTCGAGACGGGTGAGGGGTCGCGGTCCAGCATTGACGAAGAACCCCTCACCCGGTTTCTCGCTGACGCTCGA
>DATHPL010000596.1:0-5446 GCA_035483915.1 Bradyrhizobium sp. | reverse complement strand
GCTTACCTGACCGATCGCCTCGCGGACATTGCGAAAGCAATGGACCCCGTCGAGATCACGGCAAGCCCGCGCAAGGGTCCTTATGATAGCACCATCTATCAGACCACCCACAATACCGGCGGCACGGTGATGGGCGCCGATCCCGCGACCAGCGTCCTCAATCGCTACTGTCAAAGCTGGGACGTGCACAATGTCTTTGTGCCCGGGGGGGCGTCGGTGTTTCCGCAAAATCACGGCTACAATCCGACCGACACGGTCGGCGCGCTCGCCTATTGGGCGGCCGATGCGATCCGGACTCGCTATCTGAAAAACCCCGGTCCACTGGTTTAGGGAGGCAATGATGCGACGTCCTCTCACCACCGCCGTTTTGTTTTTCGGCCTGATCGGCACAGCATTTGCGCAAGACACCCAGAGCTTCGACCGCATCGAACGCGGACGCTATCTCGCGGTGCTCGGCGATTGCGCGGGCTGTCATACTGCGCCCGGCGGAGCGCCGTTCGCCGGTGGCCTGGCGCTGCAGACGCCGTTCGGCACGCTGGTTGCACCGAACATCACGCCTGATCCCGACACCGGGATTGGTAACATGACCAACGGCGAATTCCTTACAGTGATGCATGAGGGGCGGGGTCACAACGGCAAGCGGCTTTACCCGGCGATGCCCTATCCGGCCTATACCAAAATGACCGACGATGACGTGCTGGCGATGCGCGCTTATTTCGCGACGGTCGCGCCGGTCAGCAACCGCGTGGTCTCGAACCAGTTGCCGTTCCCTTTCAATGTCCGGCTCGCGATGGCATTCTGGAACGGGCTCAATTTCACGCCGGGCCGCTATCAGCCTAATCCGCAAAAATCCGCCGAGTGGAATCGGGGCGCCTATATCGTTGAGGGGCCAGCGCATTGCGGCACCTGCCACACGCCGAAGACGTTTCTCGGCGGCGACAAGAACAGTGTCGCTTTGACGGGAGCTACGCTTCAGGGCTGGTTCGCACCCGATATCACCAACGATCCACGCAAGGGCATCGGCGGATGGTCGAAGGATGACCTCGTGCAGTATCTCAAGACCGGCACCAACAAGTGGACGCTGGCCTCCGGGCCGATGGCGGAAGCAGTCACTCATTCCACATCGCGGATGAGCGACGAAGATATCCTGGCCATTGCGACCTATCTGAAGGACAGCGGCGAGGGTGGTGCGAGCGCGAAGCCGGAGCCGGTTGCCGCGAGCAACAATGCGATGCGCGCGGGTGCGGCGATCTATAAGGACAGCTGTGCCGCCTGCCACCGGGATTCAGGCGAGGGGGAGATCCACCTCTTTCCGCGATTGGCGGGTAGTGCGCTGGCGCAATCGGATGATCCGACCACGCTGGCGCGGGTGGTTCTGCACGGAACGCGGGCAGTGGCAACGGCGGGCGCGCCGACCGCGCCGGCGATGCCGGCCTTCGATTGGCGGCTTGACGACACACAGGTGGCGGCTGTTCTGACTTATATCCGCAACAGCTGGGGAAACGCCGCCGGATCGGTCTCGGCAAGCTCCGTGGCGAGCCAACGCGCGACGCTGGCGAAGACGCCCTGAGATCATCGCTCGATGACCCGGTGATCGCCGCCTTCGTCAAAAGCGATTTAGATCTCGAACGCCGCGGCGAATATCCGGTCCGCGGCTTCAACGGCCCCATCGAGCTGTTTGCGTATCACGGCTGAATGCCAGTGCCGAGCAGGCCGACAAACGGCCACCTCGAAACTATCTAAAGGTATGGTTTCGCTGACACCATCGTCCGATTGGTTTGCCTTCCAGTCGTATCGCATAGGTTTGCTCTGAGCCACGATGGCTCGCCGGAAAGCGCCGGACTTTCCATGCAAACACTTCGGTCAAAGCGAATGGAGTCACATGATGCCTCGCCTTCTCGCACTTGTCATTGCTGCCAGCATCTTCGGAATTTCAACCGCGGCCTGTGCGACGCCGGTGCTCGAGCGTGTACGCGGTACTGTCAAATCGATTAGCGACACCACGCTCGTCGTTCACACGACAGGCGGAACAGATGAGACACTCGATCTGACCGCCAAGACGGGTTACCTCACGGTAGCGAAATCAAACCTCAATCATATTGAGGAGGGCGGCTACATCGGGGTCGCCACAAAGTCGGCAGGTGACAAGCTTGTGGCACTTGGGGTGTTGCTTTTTCCTCCAGCGATGAAGGGGGCAGCTGAGGGTCACTTCGACTGGGACCCGATTCCGGATACGACGCTTTTGGGTCGCGCCAATACGGCGAGTGCGATGACGAACGGTTCAGTCAAGGCGGCGACGTCAGCTAAGACAGTAACGAGCGCCATGACGAATGGCACCGTTTCAAGCGCCGGCGCTTCCGGCGGCGCAAAACAGGTCACAGTGACGTACCAAGGCGGGGAGCAAGTGGTCACCGTGCCGCCGACGGCGCCTGTCGTAACGGTCGTGCCTGGCGGCAAGTCGGACGTGGTCGTGGGCAAGGCCGTCTTTATCAATGCCGTCCGGCAGGACGGTCAGCTAAGCGCTGGCGCGGTTTTTGTAGGTCTCGACTTTTTGTAAGGGGGACCGCGCACCTGCAGATCGAGTATGCCTCAAGATGTTATCGGATGAGTATCGTCGGTAATGCGTAACCCAATCCGATACAACGCCTGCGTCTTGTTTCCAGGGCCCCGGTCGTTCCTCCTGAGCCTCGGCCACGATGGATTGTGCGGAGCAGCTTCCCCGCAGCTGCCTCGCATCAGATGCAGATGCGAAGGGCCGGTGGCGTTCTTGCCACCGGTCCCTTTTTATTGAACCGACCGCTTTTTATTGAATTGTTGTCCGATCCGCATTCCCGCTAGTCTGTTCGCTTGATTCCAAGCATTTCAGCCATTCTCACGAGATCCGCGAGCGATCGCGCTTCCATTTTTTTCATCACCTGCCCGCGGTGAATTTTCACGGTAATTTCGCTGACCTCCAGTCGGTGGGCAATCTGCTTGTTCATCAGACCGGAAATGACAAGAGTCAGGACTTCCCGCTCGCGCCGGGTCAGTGATTCATAGAGGTGCCGTAGCTGGGAGACAGTCTTCTCTTCAGTGCGCCGCTTGCGGTCCTGATCGAACGCGCGCATCACGGCGTCCAGCATGTCCTGGTCGCGAAACGGCTTTGGCAGGAAGTCGATGGCTCCAGCCTTCATCGCTTTCACCGACATCGGAATGTCGCCATGGCCGGTCATGAAGACGATCGGAATGTGAATGCCCGCCTTGGCCAGGACGTCCTGAAACTCAAGGCCGTTTACGCCCGGCAGCCTGACATCGAGCACAAGACAACTGGCAGTATTCGGAAGCTCGCTTTCAAGAAATGCCGTCGCCGTGCTGAATACTTCAACATGAAGGTTCATCGACTTAAACAGGTAGGTCAGCGCCGCCCGCATAGATTCGTCATCGTCAACGACGAAAACAATTTGTTCGGGGTTCTCTTTCATGACCAACCACCGAGTCCGACCAACAGGCAGCCATAGCAGGCGTGATCATCGATTGATATCGTCAATGGCCCGATGACATCCATGGTATACGGAATCCCTTATCATGATCCAGTTTGAGTGTGTCAGTTCAAGGCGCCGGTTGCACCTGGTGTGAGGGCAGGGCGAACCGGAACGTGGCGCCCGGCTCGCCGGTATTGTTCGTCGCCCATAGTCGTCCGCCGTGATCTCCGATGATCGAGCGGCAGACCGAAAGCCCTATTCCCAGCCCGCTTGGTTTGGTGCTGAAGAAGGCATCAAACAGACGATCCGCCGTATTCTGCGGAATGCCGGCACCACTGTCCTTCACGGCGATCACGATCTGATGAGAGTCATCCACATACGAACGGATCAGCAATGTATGCGGGCGGTGAGTGACTGCCTGCATCGCGTCAACACCGTTTACGACCAGATTGATGATCACCTGCTGGAGCTGGATCCGGTCTCCGACAATTAGCGGCATTGCATCCGCGAGCTCTAACCGTAATGTCACGTACTGCGCGGCTAGTTCTCGCTGCAATAGAGCGGCGACCTCGCTGACAATGTCATTGACATCGAGCAGGGCCTTCTGAATATCCGCTTTTTTCAGAAGTCCGCGGACGCGCCGGATTACGTCGCCTGCCCGATTGCCATCCTTGACGATCCATTCGAGGGCGCCGCGGACGTAATCCAGGTCGGGTGTTTCGCGGTCAAGAAAGCGCAGGCAGGCGTGGCCGTTGGCAACGATCGCAGCGAGGGGTTGGTTCACCTCGTGCGCGATCGAGGCGCTTATTTCGCCCAGCGTTGCCACTCGGCTGGCATGAGCAAGGGCGGCTTGTGCGGCGTCCAGTGCGGCTTGCGACTTCCTGCTCGCGGTAATGTCCATCAAGGCGCCGACGATTTCTTCCTTGCCGGATGCGTACGTCACACGGTGCGCGCGAACGTGAAGGTGCTTGATTTGTCCATCCGGCATCAGCAGGCGCGATTCATAGTCGTGGTCCTGAGCACCCTGCGTCGCGCGATCGACTTCACGTTGTAGATGCGCGCGATCATCAGGATGGACGCGTTGCATGATCAGGTCCATCGACGGTTTAACGCTCCGATCGAAGCCCATGATCTGGTAAGTCTCGCCCGACCAGAAGTGGACATCGCTGATGGGATCCCACGCGATGCTGCCGGTGAGACTGAGCTTCTGGGCTTCGGCCAGATAGGCCTCGCTGCGCTGGAGAGCGCTCTCCGCGACTTTCTGATCGTCGACATCAATACCGACCGAATACCATTTGATAATGTTTCCACGCTCGTCCCGCAACGGCGCGCGTCGCATCGTAAACCATCGATAAATGCCATCGGCCCGGCGCGTGCGCACATCCACCGACAGCATCTCGCCCATTTCCTGCGCCATGCGCCACGCATTCTCGAAGCGCTGGACATCGCCAGGGTGATAATAGACGGAGGTATTCAGCCCTTTGCCCGTCGCCTCCCGCTGCGTATGGCCGGTATAGTTCTGCCACTGTTGATTGACGAAACTGCGGGTGCCGTCCGGATCGAAAGTGGAAACCATGACCGGGATTGAATCGATTGTCAGCTGAAGCTCGCGCCTGGCCTCGGATAGGGCGGCCTCGCTGCGGCGCAGGGCCTCTTCGGCCAGCCGTCGATCTTCGATGTCGAATCCGACGCCATACCATTTGATGACATTTCCGCTGTCGTCGTTCAGCGGTACGCGGCGCACCCAGTGCCATCGGTACTCTCCGTCAGCCCTTCGCAAGCGCTGTTCCAGTTCGAACGGCTCGCCGCTAGCAATATGTGAACGCCATTCGCGCTCCACCAAGGCAAGGTCGTCCGGATGAAGCGCGGAACCCCAGCGATGGCCCTCGCGATTGTCCTGCGAAAGTCCGGTGTAGTCTCGCCAGGCCTTATTTCGGAAATCCATCGTTCCATCGGGCCGATAGCGCGCAGCCAGTACCGGCATG
>DATHPL010000595.1:0-3901 GCA_035483915.1 Bradyrhizobium sp. | reverse complement strand
CCAGCGCCACCACGACGGCAAAGCCGAATCCCCACGACAGCACCAGGCGTACGGCGTCGGAAAAGGCGGTCCGGTCACGCGCGCCATAGGCCTGTCCGCAAAGTTGCTGGGCGGCGCTGGCGAGGCCATCGAGGAAAAACGCGCTGATCAGGAGAAAATTGTTCAGCACCGCGTTGGCGGCGAGGACCACATCCCCGGCACGCGCGCCTTGCGCAGTGAAGAACAACAGCGCGCCGATCAGCGCTGCGGTGCGGATCATGATGTCGCGATTGACGGCCAGCATCCGCCACAGCTTGGCGCGGTCGAGCAAAACGGCGCGCGGCACGTCGAGCGGCCGATGCGTGATGGTGCGGGCCACCGCAACGCCGAGCACAAGGCCGGCCGCTTCCGCCACCACCGCCGCAACGGCGGCGCCTTCGATGCCCGCATCCATTCCGATCACGAGCGCCACGGTGGCAGCCATGTTGATGAAGTTGATGACGATCTGAATGGCAAGCGCGAGCCCGGCGCGTGCTTGCCCGATCAGCCAGCCCAGCACGACGAAATTCGCCAGCACAATCGGCGCGGACCAGATCCGGATTGCGAAGTAGGCCCGCGCGGCTTTAGTAACACCTTCGCTGCCGCCCATGGCGTCGAGCAGGATCAGGCCCAGCGGAATCTGAAGGACAATCAGGGCAAGCCCGACCAGCGCTGCAATCACGAGGCCCCGCACCAGCAGCGCGCGGATTTCCTGCGTCTCGCCGGCGCCGAGCGCCTGCGCCGTGAAGGCGACCGTGCTGGTGCGCAGAAAGGAAAACAGCCAGAACAGGCAGTCGAAAACCACCGAGGTGATGGCTACCCCACCGAGCAGTGTGGCATCGCCGAGCCGTCCAATGGCGATCGTCGAGACGACGCCGATCAGCGGCGTCGTGAGGTTCGCCACCATCGCGGGACCCGCGATGGCGAAAACCCGCGCGCTCGTAACCCTGGAATTCAAAGGAAAACTTAGCCTACCGGTTATCGCCCGCGCGGGCTGCCGAATACCCGCATCAACAGCCAGAGCGGAATCACGATCACGGCGCCGAGCAGGAAGTAACGCCACAGCCAGTTGACCGCATCAAAGCCGAGATCCCAGATCCGGCGAAACAGGAGCTCGATGCTCCGCAGGATATTCCAGGGGTCGAAGCCAACCGCGGCCAGCACCACCCCGACCAGAATCGACAGCAGGATCAGGCGGAACGCCACGGCCAAAGGCGAGCCGCCCAGAAAACGATACATGGCGTCGTTGCCGGTCGCCGGCATTGGTCTCGTCTCGTTCTCCATGGATCGTCTCCCGCTGTTGTTGTTCATTCTAAAGCATGATTGGCAAAGGTGGGAATCTGTTTTGCCGTTATTTCGATGGCGGTTCGCTAATTTGAGCCGGATTCGGCGGGCTGCGAAAGCGTAGAACCTTTCAGCAGCCGCTCTAGCGTCTCCAGCCGGTCTGCTTCGCGCGGCGGCTTGTCCCAGCGCAATCGGTTGATGCGCGGAAACCGCATCGCGACGCCGGATTTATGCCGTGTCGAACGCTGCAGGCCTTCAAACGCGACTTCCAGCACCAGCCCATGATCGGGTTCATGCACCACCTCGCGGACAGGACCGAATTTCTCCGTGGTGTTGCGGCGGACAAAGCGGTCGATTTGCAGAAGCTCTTCGTCGGTAAAGCCGAAATAGGCCTTGCCGACCGGCACGAGTTGCGCGTCATCTTGCGCGCCGGTCCAAACCCCGAAGGTGTAATCGGAATAATACGACGAGCGTTTGCCGTGGCCGCGCTGCGCATACATCAAAACGGCATCGATGACATGCGGATCGCGCTTCCATTTCCACCATTGGCCCTTGGGACGTCCCGGCAAATAAAGCGCATCGCGGCGCTTGAGCATCACGCCCTCGACGGCCTCGGAATCCTCGCCGGCGCCGGCACTCGATGGATCGCGTCGCGCCGCGGCGAGTGCCTCCCAGCTGTCGAAGGCAATCGTGGGCGACAGGTCTATCCTGGGATCGCCGAGCTTTTTGACAAAAGCTTTCAGCCGCTCGCGGCGTTCGGCAAAAGTCAGGTCGCGCAGATCGGTCTCATCGTCGGCGAGCAGGTCATAGGCGCGCAGGTGAACCGGATATTCCTTGATCAGCTTTGGCGAGACCACCTTGCGATTGAGCCGTTGCTGCAGCACGTTGAAACTCTGCACGCGGCCTTCGCGCACCACCAGTAGTTCGCCGTCGATCGCGCCCGGCAAATGCAGCGAAGGCAACAAATCGGGAAAGCTTTTGGTGATGTCCTCACCGCTGCGCGAATAAAGCCGGGTGGCGATGTGGCCTTGCGGATCGCGGCCGCTCGAAGCCTGTACGCGAATGCCGTCCCACTTCCACTCGGCGATGTAGTCGGCAGGGTTCAGATTGGCAAAATCGGTATCCTCGATCGCATGCGCCAGCATCACCGGGCGGAACGGCGCCGGATCGAGATTGACCGGCTTCTCGCCGCGTCCTTCCAGCCATGCGAACAGATCGAGATAGGGCGGGGTGAGCCCCGGCCAGATGAGCTCGATGTCGTGGGCGTCCTTGTCGCCGAGCGCCGCCGCCGCGGTCTTTGCGAGCCGCGCGGAGATGCCGATCCGCATTGCGCCGGTCACGAGCTTCAGCAACGCCCAGCGGCCAATTTCATCCAGGTCGTCGAGCCAGCGCGAAAGCTGTTTCGGCATTTCGGTCTTGCCAAGCGTGCGCAGCGTCGTGACCACCTCGGTCAAGGTTGGCGGCGGCGGATTGTTGTGAAGAGGTCTTTCGGAATTTTTCGGCCACATCAGCGCCACCGTCTCCGAGAGGTCGCCGACATAGTCATAGGACAGCCCAAACAGGGTCGGATCGGTGCGCTCCGCGATCAGGTCGCGGATCAGGCCGGGCTTGGCATGTTTGAATGAGAGCGCGCCGGTGATCGCCGCGAGCGCATAGCCGCGGTCGGGATCTTCCACGGTACGAAAGTAGTTCGTGATCAGGCGCAGCTTGTTGTTGCGGCCGGGCTCATAAGCGAGGCGATCGAGCAATTCGGCGAAGCGGTTCATGCGCCTTCGCCCACGTCCGCCGTCTCGTCTTCTCCGCTGTCCTCGTCGCCGTAGCCGACGAGATCGAGCGGCCGCGCGGCCAGCCCCTGCGTTTTGCACCAATGCACCAGTGCGTCTTCCTGGCCATGGGTAACCCAGATTTCGCCAGCGCCTGTCGCCCGGATGGTCGCGGTCAGACCATCCCAGTCGGCGTGGTCGGAAATCACCAGCGGCAGTTCGACGCCGCCCTGGCGGGCGCGGGCTCTAACGCGCATCCAGCCCGAGGCAAAGGCGGTGACGGGATCAGGAAACCGTCGCGTCCAGACGTCGGACGTGGCCGATGGCGGCGCCAGCGTGATGGTGCCGGCGAGGGCAGCTTTCTTCATGCCCTTCACGGGTCTGATTTCGCCGAGCTCAACGCCGCGGCTTTGATAGTAGGTGGTGATCTTTTCCATCGCGCCATGCAGATAGATCGGCGCGTCGTAGCCGGCGGCGCGCAGCAGCGCGATCACGCGCTGGGCCTTGCCGAGCGAATAGGCGCCGACCAGATGGGCGCGCTCCGGAAACAGCGCTACGGAAGAGAGAAGCTTTTTCACCTGCTCCGCCGCATCGCCATGGCGGAATACCGGCAGGCCGAATGTCGCCTCGGTGATGAAGACGTCGCAGGGCACGACCTCGAAAGGCACGCATGTCGGATCCGGCGCATCCTTGTAGTCGCCGGAGGCGACCACGCGCGTGCTGTCGCAACTCACCGCGATCTGCGCCGAACCCAGCACATGACCTGCGGGGTGGAACTTGACGGTGACGTCGCCGAGCCGCAATTCCTCGCCATAGGCGATCGCCTGCGTGGAGCG
>DATHPL010000594.1:0-4881 GCA_035483915.1 Bradyrhizobium sp. | reverse complement strand
ATCATCGTCCATGGCGAGATCGTGGTGGCGGCCAACGTCGACGAGCTGCACGGCAACGACATCGTCAAGCGGCTTTATCTCGGCGGCAGCGTTTGACGAGGGAGACCAGCATGACTGCAAAATTGTTGCCCACCACGGTTGTCGGCAGCTATCCGCAGCCGGACTGGCTGGTCGACCGCCAGTTGCTGTCGAAGGGCGTGGCGCGGGTGCGCCTCGACCTGTGGCGCGTCGCCGAGCCGTGGCTCGAGCAGGCGCAGGACGATGCGACGCTGCTTGCGATCCGCGATATGGAGCGCGCGGGCATCGACATCATCACCGACGGTGAGGTGCGCCGCGAAAGCTATTCGAATCGTTTTGCGACCGCGCTCGAAGGTATTGCATCCGGCAAACCGGGCGAGGTGATGTCGAAGGCCGGTCTTCCCACCGCGGTTCCGCGCGTGGTCGGCCCGATCCGCCGCACGCATGCGGTCGAAACGCGTGATATGGAATTCTTGCGCGGTAATACCGAGCGGATGGCGAAGATCACGCTGCCGGGTCCGTTCACGATGAGCCGGCAGGCGGTCAACGAATATTACAAAGACGACGACGAGATGGTGATGGATTTCGCCGCGGCGGTGAACGCGGAGGCGCGCGATCTCGAAAAGGCGGGCGCCGACGTGATTCAGCTCGACGAGCCGTGGCTGCGCCAGGATCCGCCTGCCGCAAAACGCATCGCGGTCAAGGCGATCGACCGCGCGCTCGAGGGCCTCAAAGCGACGACGGTCATACATCTCTGTTTCGGTTACGCGGCGGTCGTCAAGGGCGAGAAACCGGTCGGCTATTCGTTCCTCGGCGAGCTCGGCGCGTGCAAGGCGGACCAGATTTCAATCGAAGCGGCGCAGCCGAAACTCGATCTCGGCGTGTTGAAGGATCTCGCGCCGAAGAAGATCATGCTGGGCGTGATCGATCTCGCCGCGCCCGAAGCGGAGACGCCGGCCATCGTCGCGGATCGCATTCGAGCGGCGCTCAAATATCTCAGCCCGGATCGTCTCGTACCCGCGCCGGATTGCGGCATGAAGTACCTTTCGCGCGAACTGGCGTTTGCCAAACTGAAGGCGCTCGCCGACGGTGCGGCGATGGTTCGCACCGAGCTGGCTTAGAAGCAGGCTTATTGTTTCGGGTTCGCGCCGACGCCGAGCGAATCGATATTGGCGCCGGATGCTGCGTCCAGCTCCGCCGCCGTAATCGGCTCGTCGACGATGAACAGATAGCACCCCGCGGAAACGACGCCGATCAAGGCGCCGACGACCAGCGCCGGTACGAACGAGCCGGTGTTCTGCACGATCAGGCCGGTGACGGTGGGCGCCAGCGCGCCACCGAGGTAGCCGCCGAAATTCTGCACCGCGCCGATCGAGGCGGTGCAATTGGTCGGCACCGCGACCGAACTCAGGGCCCAGGCGCAGGTAGAGGTCACATAGACCAGAAACAGCGAGACCGAGATGAACGCGATCGCCAGCGCATTGCTGGAGACGTAGGCGGCGGCGACCGTGCAGGCGGCCGTGCCGAGCAACGCGATCGCGGCCGGATAGCGCCGGCTTTTGAGCGGCTCGACGCCACGGCGCACCAGGATGTCGGCGATGTAGCCGCCGAGCACGCCACCGACGACGCCGCAAGCGAACGGAACTGCCGCCGCCCATCCGGTATATTTCACGCTCATGTGGCGTTCGATTTCGAGATAGCCCGGCAGCCACGCGGTGTAGATCCAGGTGAGGTAAATGCAGCCGAAATAGCCGAAAATCATGCCCCATGTGGTTTTGAAGCGGAACAACAGCTTCCACTCGCCAAAGGTGACCTTGGTGCGCTGGCCCGGCGGATCGCCCTGCGTCCGGTAAGCGTTCTCCGAGGCTGTCAAAGCGACTTCGCCGGGATTGCGATAGAGCGCGAACCATGATGCGGCGACGATCAGCCCAGCGATGCCCATAATCACGAACATCGTGCGCCAGCCGAAGGAGAGCATCAGATAGGTCAGGAGCGGCACGGCGATCGCGGTGCCGAGCGAGGAAGCGCAGTTGAAGACACCGGTCGCGAGCCCACGGTCGCGCTGATTGAACCAGTCCCGCACCACGCGCGCACCGGTCGGAAACTGCGGTGCTTCGCCGACGCCGAGCAGGACGCGGGCGCCGAAGAACTGGGTAAAATTCTGCACCAGCCCGCCCAACAGTTGCGCGAGCGACCACAGGCTGAGGCCCATGGTCAGAAGCAGGCGCGGGCCGAGACGGTCGACCATGGCGCCGGTCGGCAATTGCGAGAACGCATAGGCCCAAAGAAAAGCGGAGAGCAAATACCCCATCTCCGCGATCGAAAGACCGAGTTCTTCCCGGATCAGCGGATTGGCAACGGCCAGCGTCGCGCGATCGATGTAATTGACGACGCCGGCAACGACCAGCAGGGCCAGGGCGACACGCTGAATTGATTTAAGGCGCGGCGTCGCCGGCTCTATCCCTGACATGATTTCCTCATCCGTGTTTGTCTTGCATTTATTATGCGAGAGAGTAGCCGCCGTCGTGGCGCCGATCCAGAACGGTGCACGCGGGGCCTGATGTGCAATTTTGGCATGGACCGGCGGCAGATTGGGCCGTCAGGTCAGATCGCGGGCGGTCCTCCAAGCGCCAAGCGGCGCTCTCTTCGCCGTCGGCGCCAGTGTCTGGCGCGGTCGAGATAGAGATAGACGACCGGAGTGGTGTAGAGCGTCAGGATCTGGCTGACGATCAGGCCGCCGAAGATCGCAATGCCGAGCGGCTGGCGAAACTCGCTGCCTTCGCCGAGCCCGATCATCAGCGGCACCGCGCCGAACAGCGCAGCCATGGTGGTCATCATGATCGGCCGGAAGCGCATCACGCAGGCCTCGAAGATGGCCTCGGCCGACGACAGCCCGCGCTGACGCTCGGCGTCGACCGCGAAGTCGATCATCATGATGGCGTTCTTCTTCACGATGCCGATCAGGAGAATCACCCCGATCATCGCGATGATGTCGAATTGGGTGTGAAACAGGATGAGTGCCAGTACCGCGCCGACGCCCGCCGACGGCAGAGTGGACAGGATGGTGAGCGGATGAATGTAGCTCTCGTAGAGCATGCCGAGCGAGATGTAGATCGTCGCCAGCGCCGCCAATACGAGGAATGGCTCGTTGGCCAGCGATTGCTGGAAGATCTTGGCGGCTCCCGCAAAACTGCCGTGCATGCCGGCGGGCATGCCGATCTGGCTCATGGTCGTCTCGATCGTCGTGACGGCGGTGCTCAGCGAGACGCCGGGCGGGAGGTTGAAGGAGACAGTGGTGGCGACGAAGAGATCCTGATGGCTGACAGTCAGCGGCGTCTGGCCTTGCGTAAATTGGGCGACGCTCGATAGCGGAATCATCGTCTCCGCGCTGGTCGAGACGGCCGTGCCGGTCGACGACGCTCCCTTGCCGGAGGCGCCGATCGAGTTGGTTGCGAGATTTCGTACCGCGTTGGCCGCGACCGCGCTGATCGAATTCTTCTGCGAGGGCGAGGTGATCGTTCCGGCCACCGCGTTGGTGGTTTGTGAGCCGGTCGCAGGCCCGCCCGCGGTGCTGACATAGACGTCCCGCAACGTCTGCGGATTTTGCCAATAGGCAGGCTCGACCTCCATGATCACATGATACTGGTTGCGCGCGACATAGATCGTCGAGACCTGCCGCTGCCCGAACGCATCATAGAGCGTGTTGTCGATCTGGCTGACCGTGATTCCAAGCTGGGCGGCCAAATCGCGGTCGATCACCAGATTGGATTGCAAGGCCTTGTTCTGCTGATCGCTGCTGACGTCGGCAAGGGCCGGATTGGATTGCAGTGCTGCCACCAGCTTTGGCGTCCATTCGTTCAGTTCGTCGAAGGTCGCGCCCTGCAGCGTGTATTGATAGGCAGCATTGCCCGAACGGCCTCCGGCGCCGAGGTCGCCGACCGATTGCAGGAATAGCGTTGCGCCGGCTACCGCAGCAAGGTTGCCTCGCAACCGTTCGATCACCCGATCGGCGGCCAATTGGCGTTCGCCAATCGGTTTCAGCGACGCGAACACCGTGCCGGTGTTGGTCGAGCCGCCGGGGCCCGGACCGCTGCCGCCGGTGAAGCCGACGGCGGTGTCGACCGCCGGATCGCTTTTGACGATGTCGATGAACTGGGTCAGCTTCTGCTGCATCAGCTGAAACGAGGTGCTTTGATCGGCCTGGATCGACCCGATCAACAATCCGGTGTCCTGCTGCGGCACGAAACCTTTGGGAACGACGCCGTAGAGATGGAAGTTCAGCCACAGCGTCGCGGCCAGGATCAGCATCACCGAGAGCGGGTGACGCAGCGCGATCGCCAGCGTCCACCGATAGCCGTTCAACATCGCCTCGAAGATGCGCTCGCTAATTTGATAGACGCGCCCGTGCACCTCGCCGCGATGGCGGCGCAGCAACACCGCGCACATCATCGGCGTGGTCGTCAGCGAGACCACCAGCGAGATCACGATCGCAATCGTGATCGTCATGGCGAATTCGCGAAACAATCGGCCGACCAGGCCGCCCATCAGGAGGATCGGGACAAAGACCGCGACCAGTGACACGCTCATCGACACGACGGTAAAGCCGACCTCGCGGGCGCCAATCAGCGTGGCATCCAGCCGCGACATGCCCGCATCCATGTGGCGGGTGATGTTTTCCAGAACGACGATGGCGTCGTCGACCACGAATCCGGTCGCGACCGTCAACGCCATCAGTGAAAAGATGTCGAGGCTATAGCCCAACAGATACATCACGGCGAATGTCGCGACCAGCGACACCGAGACCGCCACGACCGGCACCAGCGTCGCCCGCGCATCGCGCAGGAATGCGAACACGACCAGGAT
>DATHPL010000593.1:0-3130 GCA_035483915.1 Bradyrhizobium sp. | reverse complement strand
GCCCACCACCACGCCGCCGGCTTCGGTCTTGTGGAGGATGTCCGGCGAGACGATTTTCATCACGACCGGGAAGCCCATGGAGGATGCGATCTTCGCCGCCTCGGCCGCCGACTTGGCGACCCCTTCTTTGGGAACCGGGATCCCGTAAGCGTCGCAAACCAGCTTGCCTTCGGGCGCCGTCAGACTCGTGCGCTTATCCGCCTTGACTGCATCCAGGACTTTGCGGACCGCATCTTTGGAATTCGACATTAACTTCCTCCGTGACTTCTATTCTTGGGGCGCAGGAAGCACATGCTGGCATCAGCATCATGACTTGCCTGGCGCGGGTTCGTTCGGTCTTCATGTGATGGCGCACGCCGGGGACGTCCGCTGCGGCTGAATTGACCGCGGAAAATGGTTCGTATGGCATTTGGTATGCCAGAAACGAACTTGTCAAGTCACGGGAATGCTGAAAACCGGCGTAACTTGACATTCTGGCATGTGGTATGCCAAAAAATGCGAAGTTGTGGTTCTTTATTTATAAGATACGCCAACGCCGAAACCATCAAGGCATAATTGAGCATGGCCGACGCAGATATTGCCGTAGTCCGGATCGTGCCGGAGACGAGCTTCAAGAACAAGGCTTATGAGGCGCTGAAGGAAGCCATCCTCAAGATGGACATCTACGCGACGCCTGAGCCCGTGATGCTCGACGAGCGCGCGCTCTCCGAACGTCTTGGCGTCAGCCGCACCCCCATCCGCGAGGCGATCGCGATGCTGGAGCAGGACGGCTTCGTCAAGACCGTGCCACGCCGCGGCATCGTCGTCGTTCGCCGGACCAAGAGCGAGATCGTCGACATGATCCGCGCCTGGGCTGCGCTCGAGAGCATGGCGGCCCGCCTGATCACGACCACCGCGCGCAAGAAGGACATTTCGGCGCTGCGCGACTTTTTCCGGGATTTCGGCAAGGACCGCCTGCCCGAGCATCACGTCGAGGAATATTCGAAAGCCAACATCGCGTTCCACCAGGCGCTGATTGCCTTGAGCGAGTCGCCCGTGCTCGTCGACATGACCAACGATATCCTTCTGCACGTGCGCGGCTACCGGCAATTGACGATCGGACGCATCGAGCGGATCGCAGCGTCCCTGCCCGAGCACATGGCCATCATTGAAGCCCTCGAACAGCGCGATACCGAGCTTGCCGAAAGGCTGGCGCGGGATCACACGCTTGGCCTTGCGGCTTTCGTCGAAGCGCACGGCAAGGAACTGTTTTAGGCGCTTTTCTTAAGAGTTTGCGCGACCACTCCGGGACGAAGGCGTCCCCATCAAAAAACGACCAAGGAGAAGCGGAATGTCCGCAGTAGTACAGAGCATCGATGCCAAGGCCGCCGAGACCGAACAGGAATTGACCGACGGTTTTCATCTCATCATCGACGCGCTTAAGCTCAACGATATCAAGACGATTTACGGCGTGCCGGGCATTCCGATCACCGACTTCGGACGGATGGCGCAGGCCGAAGGTCTCCGCGTGCTCTCGTTCCGTCATGAACAGAATGCCGGTTACGCGGCGGCGATCGCCGGTTACCTGACCAAGAAACCCGGCGTCTGTCTGACCGTTTCAGCGCCCGGCTTCCTCAACGGTCTGACCGCGCTGGCGCACGCCACCACCAACTGTTTCCCGATGATCCTGATCTCCGGCTCGTCCGAGCGCGAGATCGTCGACCTGCAGCAGGGCGACTATGAAGAGATGGATCAGCTCGCGATTGCAAAGCCGCTCTGCAAGGCGGCCTTCCGCGTGCTGCACGCCGCCGATATCGGCATTGGCCTTGCTCGCGCGATCCGCGCCGCGGTTTCGGGGCGCCCCGGCGGCGTCTATCTCGATTTGCCGGCAAAACTGTTCGGGCAGGTCATGAACGCCGAAGCCGGCCGCAAATCACTGGTCAAGGTGATCGACGCTGCCCCTAGCCAGATCCCGGCGCCCGCCGCCGTCAAGCGCGCGCTCGACGTGCTGAAGGGCGCCAAGCGCCCACTCATTATTCTTGGCAAGGGCGCAGCCTATGCCCAGGCTGACGACGACATCCGCGCCTTCGTTGAAAAGAGCGGCGTTCCGTTCCTGCCGATGAGCATGGCCAAGGGCTTGCTGCCCGATCTTCATCCGTTGTGTGCGGGAGCGGCACGCTCCACCGTGCTCAAGGATGCCGACGTCGTGATGCTGATCGGCGCCCGCCTCAACTGGCTGCTGTCGCACGGCAAGGGCAAGGCCTGGGGCGAAGCACCGAAGAAATTCATCCAGATCGACATCGAGCCCAAGGAAATGGACTCCAACGTCGAGATCGTGGCTCCGGTGGTCGGCGATATCGGCTCCTGCGTGTCCGCGATGCTCGGCGCCATGGGCAACAGCTGGACCGCGGCTCCGGCCGATTGGGTCAAGACGGTCTCCACCAAGCGCGAAGAGAACGTCGCCAAGATGGCGCCACGCCTGATGAACAACAACTCGCCGATGGATTATCACGGCGCGCTCGGCGTGCTGCGCACCATCGTCAAGGAGCGGCCGGACGCCATCCTCGTCAACGAAGGCGCCAACACGCTCGACCTTGCGCGCGGCGTGATCGACATGCACAAGCCGCGCAAGCGGCTCGATGTCGGCACCTGGGGCGTCATGGGCATCGGCATGGGCCAGGCGATTGCGGCGGCGGTTGAAACCGGCCACCCGGTGCTGGCGGTCGAGGGCGACAGCGCCTTCGGCTTCAGCGGCATGGAGGTCGAGACGATCTGCCGCTACAACCTGCCGGTCTGCGTCGTGATCTTCAACAATAACGGCATCTATCGCGGCACCGACGTCAACAAGAGCGGCAACGCCGATCCGGCGACCACCGTCTTTGTTGCAGGCGCGCGCTACGACAAGATGATGGAGGCGTTCGGCGGCGTCGGTGTCAATGCGACGACACCGGATGAACTCAAGCGCGCCGTGAACGAGGCGATGAATTCCGGCAAGCCGACGCTGATCAATGCGGTGATCGACCCGGCCGCGGGCTCCGAGAGCGGACGCATCGGCAACCTCAATCCGCAGAGCGCTCTCAAGAAGAAGTAACCCGACAGATTCACGAAAGCTCCCGCCTAGGGGAGCAGATACGAGACGGAGTACGACAAT
>DATHPL010000592.1:0-6506 GCA_035483915.1 Bradyrhizobium sp. | reverse complement strand
CGAGGACGTCGCCAGCGACAACAACCTGGCGTTCGAGCGCTCCGGCGAAGACGAAGTAACGATCGTCTCCAAGGGCAACTGGACCGACTACCAGCTCTCCTTCACCTGGATGAACGAGATCGAGGCGCTGCATCTGGCCTGTGCTTTCGACATGAAGATTCCGCAAGCCCGCCGGGGCGAGGTGCAGCGGCTGATCGCCGCGATCAACGAGCAGCTATGGGTCGGGCACTTCGATATCTGGACCCACACCGGCATGATCATGTACCGCCAGGCGCTGGTGCTGCCGGGCGGCATACGGGCCTCGACCGCGCAATGCGAGACCATGCTGGTGAGCGCGATCCACGCCTGCGAACGTTATTATCCGGCGTACCAATTCGTGGTTTGGGCCGGCAAGACGGCCGCGGAGGCCATGAGCGCCGCGATGTTCGACACCGAAGGCGAGGCGTAAGCTGCTACACACGCAATGTCGTCCCTGCGAAAGCAGGGACCCATACGCTGTGACCGAAATCGCGCCGCACGACGCTTGTTGCTGATATCCTGATGAACTAGAACCGACTGTGGTATCGCGACGAGCGCAAGCGCTCGCGCGGGGGTCCCCGCCTTCGCGGGGACGACAGTCGCGTTCGTGGTGGCAGTCGTGAACACAAACAGTCTCTTGAAAAATATCTCGGGCACCATCGTCCTCGCCGGTGCGGGGAAGATGGGCGGCGCGATGCTGTCGGGCTGGCTCGCCCAGGGCCTCGACGCGAGCCGCGCGGCCGTGATCGAACCGCATCCGTCCGACGATATCCGCGCGTACCTCGTCAAAGGCGTGCGCCTCAACCCCTCATCCGGCGAGGCTGGATCCGTCGCGGCCTTCGTGGTCGCACTGAAACCACAAGCCTTCCGCGAGGCAGCGCCAGCCTTGAAACCCTATGTCGATGCAGCCACGCTGGTGGTCTCGATCATGGCGGGAACGACGATGGCCTCGCTTGGCGAGGGTTTGGGCGGCCACATCGTGCGCGCCATGCCCAACACCCCGGCGGCGATCGGCCGAGGCATCACGGTCGCGGTCGCAGCCAAGGATGTCAGCGCCGCGCAACGCGAAACCGCCGACAGCCTGTTGCGCGCCACCGGCTCAGTCGAATGGGTTACCGACGAAGGCCTGATCGACGCCGTGACCGGCGTCTCCGGATCGGGGCCGGCCTATGTGTTCCTGCTTGCCGAGGAACTGGCGCGCGCCGGCGTTGCAGCCGGATTGCCCGAGGCTCTGGCGACCAAACTCGCACGTGAAACCGTCTCGGGCGCCGGCGAACTATTGCACCGCTCGGAGCTTCCCGCCGCAACGTTGCGCCAGAACGTCACCTCGCCTGCCGGCACCACGGCGGCCGCGCTGGAAGTGCTGATGGGAAAAGATGGCCTGCAATCGCTGCTGACGCGTGCGGTGGCCGCCGCAACAAAGCGCTCGAAGGAATTGGCGAAGTAGCACAGCGTTTTCGAGCGAAGTGGATTCCGGTTCGCGTGAAGAAAACGCGTCAAAATAAAAGTACTTCGCTAAAGACGCTTGCTGAACGCATCGACATTGACGAGGCCGCGGGCGTGACGGCCCTCCCCGATGCGGCGCTTCTCGTCGAAAGCCTCGACCTCAAAACGGATTATTCGCCGCTCCACCGCGATGACCTTCGCCGTGGTTCGTACCGTCGCGCCGACCGGCGTCGCGGCAAGATGACGGATATCGACCTCGGTGCCGACCGTAACCCAGCCGGGTTCAAGACAGGCCTTGATGGCGTCGGCGGAGGCCAGCTCCATCTCCAGGATCATCATCGGCGTCGCATAGACCATCGGCATGTCGGGCACGAAATGCCCGACCGTGCGATCGGGTGGCACAACCAGGCTTCGTTCGGCGCTCATGCCGACCTTGATAACGTCGCGTGCGTCCATGGAATTTCTTTCTTCCCTCTCCCACAAGGGGAGAGGGAAAAACAATCAGCGATTACTTCTTCGCCATGCGTTCGACGAAGGACACGCCGCCCTTCATCTTGTGGATCAGCGGCGCTTCGTTGATCTGGATCACGACGGCTTCGGCATCGACGCCGAGATTCTTCACCAGCGCCTGGGTGATGTCGCGCATCATGCCGACCTTCTGTTCGTCTGTGCGTCCGGCGGCCATGCTGATCGTAATTTCGGGCATGTTGTTTTCCTTTTCCCTTATTGCAAATTGTCAGGCGCTTGCACTGACCTCATCCTGAGGAGCGCACTTCTTGTGCGCGTCGCGAAGGATGGACCTATTGTCCTCATGGTTCGAGACGGCGCAACCGTGAAACGCGAAAGTCTGATAGATTTTCTTCCGCGCCTCCTCACCATGAGGACCTAGCCCCACGTCACCGCGTGGCGTGCCAATATTTTGCGCACCGCCGCGACCAGTTCGCTTTCGTCGACCTCGATTTGCGCCTCGGCCTGTTTCTTCAAATATTCGTCACGATCGCTTGTGTCGGTCAGGCCGGCACCGAGAACGAGGTCCTTGACCTGGACCTTGCCCTTCGCCTTCTCGTCCGACCCCTGGATGATCACGCACGGCGCGTTGCGACGATCGGCATATTTGCGCTGATTGCCCATGTTCTTGGGATTACCGAGATAAAGTTCGGCGCGGATTTTATCTGCACGAAGTGCTGCGACCATTTTCTGGTATTCGGCGACGCGATCGCGGTCGAACACGGTGACGACCACGGGACCCCATTCCGGCCGCGTATCGAGCTTGCCGAGCATCGTCAGCGCGGCCTGCAATCGCGAGACGCCAATGGAAAATCCGGTCGCGGGCACCACTTCGCCGCGGAAGCGCGAGACGAGACCGTCATAGCGCCCGCCGCCGCCGACCGAGCCGAAGCGCACGGGACGGCCTTTTTCGTCCCTGGTATCGAGCAGGAGTTCAACTTCGAAAACCGGGCCCGTGTAATATTCGAGGCCGCGGACCACGGAGGGATCGATGATGATCCGGTTCTCATAACCTCCGGAATCGACAAGACGTGCAATCTGGGAAAGTTCGTTCAAACCCTCAATGGCAAGCTTGGAGTCCTGGAAGTTAATACTGAGCCATCCCTGGATCTTGAGGGCAACATTGTATTCATTTTCTTTTCGATCGGGATCGTCGAGGACTCTCTGCGTGCTGGGATCGACGGCTGAATAAGCAAAGGCCGGCCGCTGTACAGCATTCCGGGCATTCACAAAGGTTTCGATCTTGGAGATGTCAGACTCCTCCAATTCGGCCCCTTTGGTGAAATCGCCGCTTTCATCCTTGCGGCCCTTGCCCAGAAGCTCGCGCACGCCCTGCTGACCAAGCCGATCCAGCTTGTCGATCGCCCGCAAGACGGTGAGCCTGCGCCCTGCATTCGCATCGCCGCCAAGGCCGATGCTCTCCATCACGCCGTCGAGCACCTTGCGATTATTCACCTTCACCACATAGGAACCGCGGGGAATGCCGAGCGCTTCCATCGTATCGGCCGCCATCATGCACATTTCGGCATCGGCCGCCGCGCTCGACTGGCCGCCGGACGCCGTGCCGATGGTGTCGGCGTCGAACTGCATGAACTGACGGAAGCGCCCCGGTCCCGGCTTCTCGTTGCGATAGACATAACCGAAACGGTAGCTGCGATAGGGCAGCACCAGATTTTCCGTGCCGTAGCGCTCGGCGACATACCGCGCCAGCGGCGCCGTGAGGTCGTAGCGCAGCGAAATCCATTGCTCGTCGTCGTCCTGGAAGGAGAACACGCCCTCATTGGGCCGGTCCTGATCAGGAAGGAACTTGCCGAGCGCGTCGGTGTATTCCATCGCCGGCGTTTCCACCGGCTCAAAGCCGTAGAGCTCATAGACTTCGCGGATTTTCTCGACCATCTGCCGCGTCGCGTTGATCGCGGCTGGGCCACGATCCTCCAGCCCGCGCGGCAGGCGCGCCCTCAGTTTTTGTGGCTTTTTAGGTTTGTCGGCCATGGTCCGCGCGTTGGTATCAGCCGAAGCGCAATGCGGCAACCGTGCTTCCTTCCCTTCTCCCCTTGCGGGAGAAGGTGGCGAGATCGACCGCAGGGAGATTGAGCCGGGGTTTGAGTCCAAGAAGAACCCCTCACCCACCTTCGCTTCGCACCCTCTCCCACAAGGGAGAGGGTGAAGAAGCATCAAAGCACCTTTCTGATCCAGTTATGCGGATCATTGGTGCGGCCGTACTGGATATCAACGAGCTTCTTGCGCAGCCCCATGGCGACGGGACCGGCCTCGCCGCCGCTGATCAGAAAATCGCCGCTCGTCGAGCGCACCTTGCCGATCGGCGAGATCACGGCGGCCGTGCCACAAGCAAAGGCCTCCTTCAGTCTTCCGCTGGCGGCGTCCGCGCGCCACTGATCGATCGAATAGGTCTCCTCTCGCACCGGTTTTCCGGAATCCTTCGTGAGCGCTATGATCGAATCGCGGGTAATGCCCGGTAGGATCGTGCCGAGCGGCGGCGTCACGAGCGAGCCATCCTCGAACACGAAGAAGATGTTCATGCCGCCGAGCTCCTCGACATATTTGCGCTCGATCGCATCGAGGAAAACCACCTGATCGCAGCCGTGATCGATGGCCTCGGCCTGCGCGCGCAGGCTCGCGGCGTAATTGCCGCCGCATTTGACGGCACCGGTGCCGCCGACCGCGGCGCGGGTGTAATTCTCCGACACCCAGATCGACACCGGCGCAGGCCCGCCCTTGAAATAGGAGCCGACCGGCGAGGCGATGACGGCGAAGATATATTCCGCCGAAGGTTTCACGCCGAGGAAGACCTCGCTCGCGATCATGAAGGGGCGCAGATAAAGACTGCCCTCGCCGCCCGGGATCCAGGCACGGTCGATGCGCACGAGTTGCTCGACGGCTTCGATGAAAACAGGCTCAGGCAGCGGCGCCATCGCCATCCGGTCGGCCGAATTTTGGAACCGCTTGGCGTTGGCGTCGGGGCGAAACAGATTCACCCCGCCGTCGTCGCGCTTGTAGGCCTTGAGGCCTTCGAAAATCTCCTGCGCGTAGTGCAGGACGGCTCCAGCCGGATCGAGCGGGAAATTCGCGCGGGATTCGACGCGCGCGCTGTGCCAGCCCTTCGCCTGATCGTAGCGGACCAGGGCCATGTGATCGCTGAAAATCCGGCCGAAGCCCGGGTTTTCGAGCTTTGCCGCACGCTCCTTTTCAGGTGTCGGATTGGCCGCCGGTTGAATTTCGAATTTCAAGCTCATTTCCTCGTTTCCCGCTATTCTCGACCGGCACCGGTCTGCCTCTTTCGGGCCTGCTGGCTCAAGTGGTCTGGACCTTCCACGCCGCCGGCCTTGGGCCAAGTCCTCCACGGGGCGCGTCACAAGGACATGCTTTTGTGGGGCGCGGAAGTCCAGTATGTTTGCCGGGATGCCGCCCGACAGTCGTACGGTCAACATACCCGAAGGCTTTGCTGCCCGGCCTGGTAGAGCCACTAACAGCATCGCGACCCGACGAAACGACTTATTATTTCGTCGTAATCGGCCGTTTTGTAACATTGAACCCAAGATATGTCAATATGGCTGACATAATTTTATCAAGCCCATCGGCCTCTGCCGGCTCCAAGCCGAACGAGGCGCGTGCGGCCATGGCCTCGGCGGCGCTGCGCTGGGACATCATCGAGCTTCTGTTTTTCGCCTACCGCGATTTCGTTGGCGACGCCGATCACGAGCTCGAGGTCTTCGGCTTCGGTCGCGCGCATCACCGCGTGCTGCATTTCGTCCACCGCTATCCCGGGCTGAAGGTCGCCGACCTGCTCGACGTGTTGCGAATCACCAAGCAGTCGCTCGGGCGCGTCCTGAAGCAATTGCTCGACGAGGGCTATATCGTGCAGAAGGCCGGCAACAACGATCGCCGGCAACGCCTTCTTTTCGCCACCCCCAAGGGCGAGGCGCTGGTGGCAAAGCTCGCAGGGCTGCAAACCGATCGGCTCAATCGCGCGCTGCGCGGCATCGAGCCGGCCGGCCTCGAGACGATCCGGCAATTCCTGCGCGCCATGATTGATCGCGACGATCCCGACAAGGTGCTGGAAGCCATTTTTGGCGCCCCATCTTCGGGCGCAAAGACAAAGGAATAGAAGTGGCCGAGGCTGCAGCCGTCGCACGAACACCGCCGAAACCGGCCGACGACGCGCCGCACCTGTTGCTCGTCGATGACGACCGTCGCATCCGCGACCTGTTGTCGCGTTTTCTGTGCGGCGAAGGCTACCGCGTGACCACGGCGATGAGCGCGAAGGACGCCCGCGGCAAGCTCAATGGCCTGCATTTCGACCTGTTGATCCTCGATGTGATGATGCCGGGCGAAACCGGTTTCGATCTTGCCCGATTCATTCGGACCTCCTCCTCGGTGCCGATCGTCATGCTGACGGCGCGACACGAGGCGGAAAGCCGGATCGAGGGCTTGCAGATCGGCGCCGACGATTATGTCGCAAAGCCGTTCGAGCCGCGCGAATTGTCCCTGCGGATCGGCAATATCCTCAAGCGCAC
>DATHPL010000591.1:0-4270 GCA_035483915.1 Bradyrhizobium sp. | reverse complement strand
CATGACGAAGTCCCGCAGTTACCAGCGGAGAGTTTACACCCCAGCGGCGCGGAGAGTTCCGTTAAGTGGCAACGGCCCTGTCTCACGCGTTGGTGCTGATGATCCGGATGTACGCGTCAAAGTGCGTGAATTCCATGCCGGCTTTCGGCGCAGGCAATCAGCTCGCTATCTTGTAGACCGCAACTTCGCCCGCCACGCCTTTGAGCCTCGCCTCTTGTGGGATGGGCGTGATCCTGGCAGCGTGCAGCAATTCCATTGATTGCGGATACTCGATAACCGGCTTGGTGGCGAAGACTTCGCCGGAAGCCGCGAGCCCTTGCACACGCGCTGCGATATTCACGGTCTGGCCGAAATAATCCAGCCGCTCGTTGAGCGTGACGGCGATCGAGGCGCCGCGATGCACGCCGATCTTGAGGATGAAATCACGCTGCGGGCGGTCCCGATTGAGCTGATCCACGGCCTCGCGCATATCAAGCGCCGCCTGCACCGCATCGGCCGACGTCGAAAACGCCGCCATCACGGCGTCACCGATCGTCTTGGTGACGGCGCCATTGTGCTTAACAGTGGCGTCGAGAAGATGCTGGAAATGCCGCTGTACCTGAATGTAGGCGTTGAGGTCGCCGATCCGCTCGTAAAGCGCCGTCGAACCCTTGAGATCGGTGAATACGAGGGTAACGTCGTGAACCGCAATGCCCTCCGTCGCGCCGATCACCTCCGAGCGGAAGAAGTCACGAAAGGTTTGTGTCATCAGCAGCCGCTTGCCGGATAAGGATGGCGCGAAGTGAAGCTTCGGGCGCTGAAACGTCGCCGCCGGAAGCTGCAGGATGCCGAATATCGCCGGCAGCTTGCCGGCGTTGCGAACTTCGAACACGATTTTGCCGGGTGCGATGCCGGCTGTGGCGGTCTCGCATTTGCCGCCGTCGAGTGTGACCGGCACATGGGGCGTTACATCAGCTCCGCTTGTGACCGGGAAAAAGAATTGGGCGTCGGTTTCGAAATCCTGGCCCATGAGCCCGCCTTCGGCGGCATCAACCTCAAGACTGACCGCAGAACCCGGCTCGATGCGGGTAAGCACCCTCACCAGGCTTTGGGCAGCCTCGCTCCATGGCACGCCGTCAGGCAAGACGCCGCCCGGCGTGAATTTATAATGGAAGAGGTAATCCCAGGCCGAAAGCGTATCCGGTTGATGGAAGCGGATGCCGCGCACGGCGGGCGAAACCGTAAACGTCACCGTGATGTAGTCGTCGAGCGCGGCGTCGAAATCGGTTTGACAAAGATGGCAGTGGAAATGCGTGTGCAGTTTGCGCAGGCTTCGGAAGCTCTCCACAACGTCGGAGCACATTGGACAAACGAGCATCCAGTCCATGTCGAACAGCCCGGCCGCGCAGGCATGGAGGAAAAGATCGATCCCTTCAGCTTCAGCGATCGATTTCTCTGTGGCGAACTGGATCGGATTGATGCGGTAGAGCGCCTCGTCCGCGCCCGAACGCAACAGCGTCTCCAGTCGCGAGACGACGCGCGGACTCCAGGATTTGGCCGCTTCGAGCGCGACTAGGCGCTCTTCAAGCTTTTTTTCGTCAATCATCTCATCACACCGCGATCAAACCTCGGTCACCCCGGCATTCCCTGAACCTGAATACACAATTCATGAACCCGGGGCGAGCCCATCGATTCTGGTATGCCGAGGCTTCGGAGGGCAAGCGATGGTGTCTAGCGTCGATTCGAATCGTCGATCTGCTTGGCTTTGGCGATGTCGGCGCGTGCGCGCTTCATATCGCCCAGGCGATGGAGAACGATGCCGCGGTCGACGTAGGCGTCGGAAGATTTGGGATCGAGAGAGATCGCCAAATCGAGCTTGATGAGGGCGAGGTACAGGTCGCCATTGCGATACGCGGAGATGGCTTGTTCGCGGTAGTCTTTGGCGTTCGCCGGTCCAAAATCGGGAGCCGAAAAATCGTGAGAGGGGGCGATGCTTTCATCCATATGGGTGCTGAATCTGTCCGCCGTGGATGCACCGGCGTCCGCTGCACTTGGTTCTTCGATCGCCCTAAAATTCTCGAATTTCTTGCCGCCATCGACATCAACCTTGTCACTCGTCCGCCCAGGCGTGTCGACGAATTCGGTCAACATCATCTTCGCTGGTTCGATCTTCGCCGGCTCAGCTCTGAACGTGCCGGTCGTCTGCCCCGGAACAAGGGGGATGTTGTTGGCGTATCCGAACAGCATGTATCCGACGAGGAGCACAAACGATACGGCGGCAAGCGTCATCGTGCCGGTCGCAAGCTGGTAAATCGTGGTGACGGCGATACGGTTCGAGCCTTCGTTCCGCTCGACATCCGCAAGGTCCAGCAGATGGTCGTATGCGGCGCGCTGCTCGTGATCGGAAAGAATTTCGTTGGCCCGAACGAGCTTCCGAAATTTCAGCCCGGCCTGCGGATCCCCCGGATTGATGTCGGGGTGAGTCCCCTTAACGGCATGACGAAATGCAGCCCGGAGGCTGTCAGCGTCGTCCTCCGGGAGAGCTCCCAGCAAATCGTAAAGTGTTTCCATGTGTATTCACGCAATTAACCAACTCAATAATCGTCTCAAGGCTTGGTAATTTCCGCGCCCGTCGTGAGCAAAAACCTCATCGTTCGGCGTGGCAGAAACAGGGCTGGAATATGGAAATAGCGCGCAGCCGCTGTCATCTGGCCGACATACA
Organism: Bradyrhizobium sp.; assembly: GCA_035483915.1. Taxonomy (GTDB): domain Bacteria; phylum Pseudomonadota; class Alphaproteobacteria; order Rhizobiales; family Xanthobacteraceae; genus Bradyrhizobium. The sequence continues at coordinate 1,569 of DATHPL010000591.1, read as the reverse complement.
GGAGTGGGTCGGCGACCTACAGGCGCTGGCTACTTAGAAAAAATGCGGGCAGGCGGGAATAAAGGCAATGCGTCCTGCGACGGGCAGCACCGACCGTTTGCCGCAACGATTCACGTTGGAAGTCGGCTCAGTTTTGCAGGTGCCGGACAGACGATTGGAGAAGCCCAAGGCGAGCCCGCGTCGCTTCTTCGGTGTCCCGATAGCACTGCAGTTCATATTCGGCCCTCAGGAGAGCCCATTCGTCCGGATCGACGATTTTAAGGTCGGATATATTGTATTCGCAATCGGGGACCGGCTGTGGCGCGAGCAACGCCGGATCAAGCCTGCGGAATCGCGCTTGCGCGTAGTGGCGCGTCGAGTGGCTGCGGGATGGTGCAGTAGGGGATGCGGACGCGATCTTGACCTGAGTCCGACTCGCGGCAACGTCGCGCGGCCCGGGATTTTGCGCACAGCCCGCGACGACAATCGCGGACGAAATGGCACAGAGAGTCAACAACTTTGACACGGCCGCGCGAACACAGGTGACGTGTTGTTCACGTCCGCAGGAATCGGCCGGACAAGATGTTTGATCACTGATCGCCATGTCTGCGATCCCGGTTCAAAATGCGGTTCGTTGAAAAGCTCATTGGGCAACGCTGGCACTATGAGTAGAAAATTTGAATCTCTTTCTAACGAACACGATGAATGAAGCGTAAACCGGAATAGCCTGCCGCAATGCGGCCGCAGGAGACATGTGATGGCGCGATGCGCGGCGCAGACGTCGCCAAGGTAATGTGGGGAGTGACGCGGGGAGGCTACGCTGCGACGGTCGCGTGCGTGGCGCCGACAGCCGGTACCGCGTCGCGGGCAAAGCGGGCGGCGGCGCTGATCGCTGTGGACAATTGCGCCACCGCGGCAGGTCTTGCGAACAGGTAGCCTTGGCCTTTGGCGCAGCCTGCATGCGCCAGGAAGTCCCATTGCGCCTCGGTCTCGATGCCTTCGGCCAGAACCGGCATGCGCAGGCTTTCGCCGAGCGCCAGCACGGTGCGGACGATGGCGGCGGCTGCCGCATCGTGCGGCAGCCGTTTGACGAAGGACTGATCGAGCTTGATCTTGTCGAACGGGAAGGCGTGCAGCGTCGCCAGCGACGAATAGCCGGTGCCGAAGTCGTCCATCGCAACCGTGATGCCCATGGCTTTCAGCTTGCGCAGGATATGCAGGCCGCGGCTCTGGTCCGACATGATGGTCGATTCCGTGACTTCGACCTCCAGACGTGCCGGCGGCAAGCCGGTTTCCAGCAGAATGCCGTGGATCATCTCCGCCAGATCCTCGCGGCCGAACTGAACCGGTGAGAGGTTGACCGCGACGTTTCCGGGAATCTTTCCTTCCGCGGCGTCGCGGCAGGCAGCGCGCAATGCCCATTCGCCCATTTCGATGATCGCTTCGGTCTCTTCGGCCAGCGGAATGAATTCCGCCGGCGAAACCATGCCGAGCTTCGGATGTTTCCATCGCATCAAGGCTTCGGCGCCGCAGATCTTGCCGTCATTGAGCGACATCTGGAGCTGATAGTTCAACAGCAGTTCGTGACGT
>DATHPL010000590.1:0-2238 GCA_035483915.1 Bradyrhizobium sp. | reverse complement strand
CGGACCAGCTTTCGGCCGATCCGAAAAATGAGGAGGAAACCACGCGATGTTCGCCAAGAGCTTGATCCTCGCTAGCATGATCCTCGTTGCCGCGGTTGTGGCGGCAGTGCCCGCATCGGCGCAAATCTCGGACGACGTCGTCAAGATCGGCGTTCTCACCGACATGAACGGTCCGGCCTCCGCGGCGACCGGCAGGGGCTCTCTGATCGCAGCCCAAATGGCGATTGACGATTTCGGCAAAAAAGTCGCGGGCAAACCGATCGTGCTGATTTCCGCCGATCATCAGAACAAGCCCGACATCGGCGCCACGCTGGCCCGGCGCTGGTACGACGTCGAGCAAGTCGACCTGATCGTGGACGTGCCGGTGTCGGCGGTCGGGCTCGCCGTCCAGAACGTTGCCAATGAAAAACACCGGCTGTTCATTGCGCAGTCGACCGGCACGTCCGATTTCCACGGCAAATACTGTTCGCCTTACGCGATCCAATGGGTGTTCGATACGAGGGCACTCGCCACCGGCACCGCACAGGAAGTGGTCAAGCGCGGCGGCGATAGCTGGTTTTTCCTGACCGACGACTTTGCCTTCGGCCACTCGCTGGAAAGAGACGCTTCCTCCGTCATCGCGAAAAATCACGGCAAGGTGCTCGGCTCGGTTCGCCTGCCCTTTGCCGCCGCGGATGTGTCGTCGTTCATCCTGCAAGCCCAGGCCTCGAAGGCCAAAATCATCGGCATCGCCGCCGGACCGCCCAACAACATCAGCGAAATCAAGGCCGCCGGTGAATTCGGCATCCTCAAAGGCGGCCAGCAAATGGCCGGCCTGCTGGCGCTGATCACCGACATTCATTCGCTCGGCCTTCCCGCAGCCCAAGGTCTGCTGCTGACGACGTCTTTCTACTGGGACATGGACGACAAGGCCCGCGGCTGGTCGAAGCGCTATTTCGCCAAGATGGAAGCCATGCCGACGATGTGGCAGGCCGGCGTCTATTCGGCGGTGACGAACTATCTCAGGGCGATCGAGACGAGCGGCACCGACGAGCCGCTCACGGTGACGGCGAAAATGCGCGAGAAGCCGGTCGAGGATTTCTTTGCCCGCAACGGCCGCCTGCGCGAAGACAATCTGATGGTTCACGACCTGATGCTGGTGCAGGTGAAGAAGCCGGAAGAATCCAAGTACGCGTGGGACTATTATAATGTGCTGGCGACCATCTCCGGCGACGAAGCGTTCGGCCCGCCGGACCCGGCCTGCCCGATGGTGAAGAAGTGACGGCGTAGCCGTGCCGTCATTGCGAGCGATAGCGAAGCAATCCAGATTCACGAAAACACTGGATTGCTTCGTCGCTAACGCTCGTCGCAATGACGTGGATAGCTTGCTCCCAGTTTCGAAAACGATCATCGCCGCCTCATGGTTCGAGACGGTGCTTCGCACCTCCTCACCATGAGGGTCAATTTCTCGCGAGCTGTTAACCTCATGCTGAGGAGCGCGCACCTTGCGCGCGTCTCGAAGCATGAGGTGCGCTTCATTTCACCACGCCGATCTCGCGATAATATTTCATCACGCCGGGATGAATGAGCGCGATATCCGGCACCGCCGCGACCGTGTTTGCCGCCGTGGTCTCGCAAGCCTGCTTCAGCTTCTTGCAAAAGGCGCCTTCCGCCCCGTGCAGCGCGCGCGCCAGGCGATAGGCGACGTCGTCGGGCAGATCGACCCGCGTCAGGATGAAACTCCATGAGCCGAGCGAGTGGATCGGCGCGGTCTGGCCCGGATAGCTACCGGCCGGAATCGTCATCGGCTTCAAGAGCGTATACTTCGCACTCATCCGCGCGATCTCTTCCGCTGTCGGCGCGATGAACCTGACGCCCGACGGCCCCTTCGCGAGTTCGAAGAATCCGGGATAACCGATGCCGGCGCCCCAGATCGCGTCAGCCCGTCCGTCGAGCACCATCTCCGGCCCTTCGCCGGCGTGATCGAGCAGGATGGATTTGAAATCCGTGTCCTGCTTCAATCCGATCCCGTCCAGCATGTAGCGGCCGAGGATCGGAATGCCCGAGCCCTTGGCTCCGAACGCGACCGTCTTGCCGACCAGATCCTGAATGCTGTGATAGGGACTGTCGCCGCGCACCGCGAACATGCCGGCGGTGCCATAGATCGCGGTCAGGATCTTCAGCTTGAGCGGAGGCCGTCCGATACCTTGCAAGGCCTGATAGAAGGATTCGCCGGCGACGAGCCCAAGGTCGAGCTGG
>DATHPL010000589.1:0-17055 GCA_035483915.1 Bradyrhizobium sp. | reverse complement strand
CACGAGGGTAGCCTGCCTGCGCGCCCCCGCAGAATGGTTGGGCGTGACCTCATTCTTGGCGAAGTGCAGGAGAGCGTTCGCAAGGAGCGATTCGTCACCCTTCTTGGCCCAGGCGGCATCGGGAAGACCACCATTGCCGTGACTGCCGGCCACGCCCTCGCCGCGGAGTTTGGCGGAGCAGTCTATTTCGTCGACCTGGGAAGCGTTGCTGATCCGGATCTTGTCGTTCGGGCCATCGCAACGTCGGTGGGGCTTGCGCTGAAATCGAACGATGCAAGCCTGGAACTCGTCGATCTCATCCGTTCGAGAAAGCTCCTCATCATCCTCGATAATTGCGAGCATGTGATTCAAGCAGCCGCGTCGATCGCCGAGCAGCTCTTTCAGGGAGCCGAACAAGTCCATCTTCTCGCCACAGGCCGTGAATTGCTGAAGGTGGAGGGCGAACATTGCTGTCGCGTCGATCCCCTGGATTTTCCGCCGGCCGAATCGGAGCAAACGGCAGATGCCGTGGCCCGGTATCCCGCTGTACAGCTCTTCATCGAGCGTGTGGCCGCCAGAGGTGGCAATTTCGTCCTCACTGACCATGAGGCGCCGCTTGTCGCCGATATGTGCCGAAGGCTGGACGGATTGCCGCTCGCAATCGAATTGGCTGCCGGCCCGGTGGCTGCGTTGGGCATGAGGAGCACGCTCGCCGATTTGTCGTCCCGACTGGAATGGCTGAAACATGGTCACCGAACGGCGATACCCAGGCACCAGACGCTCAAGGCGACGCTGGACTGGAGCTACGATCTGCTTTCGGGCGTGGAGAGAATTGTCCTCAGACGGATTGCCCGGTTTGTCGGGCAATTCAGCCTTGAAGGAGCAAGGGATGTCGCGGGCGACCCAGGCTCCGACGATGGAGCGATCTTTGACGCCGTCGCCGGTCTGGTTGAAAAGTCGTTGATTGCGACGCGACTTGACCAGGGCGAGCCACGATACCGCTTGCTGGATACCACGCGGGCGTACGCGCTCGAAAAACTGACGGAGCATGGTGAGCTCGATCCCATCTCCCTCCGGCACGCGGAGTACGTTATCCAACAGCTCGACTCACAAAAAGAGACGCTATCGGCTTTGCCGGGCGCTGATCGAGTTGCGGCTTATTCCCGGCAACTCAGCAACGTTCGCTCGGCGCTGGAATGGAGCTTTGGACCGGGCGGCGACGACGAGATCGCGACCAGACTTGCAGCCGTTTCAACGCCGCTGTTTTTCGAATTGTCGCTGTTGGTCGAGTGCCGAATATGGGCAGAACGAGCGCTCGCTTGTCTCGGCGATCAGCAGCAAAACTCTCGCCGGAAGATGGAAATCTCGGCATCACTGTCCCTGGCGTTGATGCATTCCGAAGGAAGCAGCGGGCTGGTTCGCAATGCACTGTTACAGGCGCTGGACGTCGCGGTCATGCAAGGAGACCTTGCTTACGAGCTACAGCTCCTTAGCGGGCTATTCATGCATTACCGGGGCAATATCGAGGTGGGTGCCGCGCTTGATATCGCCTCTCGCAGCAAAGAGGTGGCCCTGAAAACCCGCGACCGCCACGACATGGCGCTCGCCGAATGGATGTTGGGCGCCAGCCATCATCTGGCCGGAAATCACCTCGCCGCATTGGAGCATTTCCAGTCCGGGCTACGTTACACGGCGTCGGGCTCTCGGTTCCGCGCGAGCCAGGATTTGTTTCATCACGGCAGCCTTTTACTCGTCGGAATGGCTCGTTCTTTGTTGTTTAGAGGGCTGCTGGAAGAGGCGGTCGACTACGCGAATCGCGCCATAGATGAGGGAGAAAAATCCAATCATCCAGCGACATTATGTCGATCCCTAAGCCTCGTTATTTCGGTTTACCTTGTGCTCGCAGACTCTCGCCGGTCGGAGCAGTACATCGCGCAGTTGACAGAGCTTGCTGCGGCCTACTCTTTGAAACCTTATCGGGCCGTAGCGACCGGTTTGCGGGGCCAGTGGTTGTTTCTTCAAAATGATCTTCGCGCGGGAGCCCGGCTGCTGAAAACAGCTTTGGAAGAGCTGTACACTCAACGTCACGAAGTGCTCAATATGGACTTCATCTGCGACCTCGGAGCGGGCCTTGTTGCCATGGGCGAACATGACGAGGCGCTGGCTCTCACCCAGGATGCGATCGGCGTGCAGCGTCGCGGTGAGAGGCTTCTCTACTTGCCCGCATTGCTGAGATTGAAAGGGTTCATTCTGGCCTCCCGATCGGTCAAGGATTACGCCGAGGCCGAAGAAAGCCTTCTGTCGGCCATCGATTGGGCGAAGCGCCAGTCCGCCACGCTGCTTGAATTGACCGCTGCGACGGACCTTGCCGAGCTGCTGTTGAAACAGGAACGTGGGCCCGAAGCTTACGAATATCTCAGCGCGGCGTTTGCTCGAATGCCAGCCCGAATTGTATCTCCCGTTCATGAGAGGGCCCGGAAAATCCTCGATCGGCTCCAATCCGGTATCGAGCCCGTCAGCTAGAGCCGACGCCCGTGACGGCCGTACAATGTCTGCCTGCGCAACCGCATACAAATCCTCGCATTCCGCTACAAGCGCTATTCCGCTGCCAGGCGCATGTTGCGGCCCCATACCAGAGGGATTTGCTGCCATGAGCAAGAAGGTCGCGGAGATCATTGTTGAGACGCTGCAGAGCGCGGGCGTCAAGCATTGTTACGGCGTCGTGGGTGATACCCTCAACATGATTGCGCACCACATTTCGAAAAGCGGGATCGAGTGGGTGAGTATGCGCCACGAAGAGGCAGGCGCCTTCGCCGCCCATGGCGAAGCCTTGATAACCGGCAACCTCACTGCATGCGCCGGAAGCTGCGGCCCCGGCAGCCTGCATTTCATCAATGGCATCGTCGAGGCGAACCGCAATCGCGCGCCCGTCATTTTGATCGCCAGCCAGATCGTTCGCGACGAATTGGGGTTCGAGTTTCCCCAGGAGGTCGACTTCAAGGCGATATACGGAAGCATTAGCGTTTATTGCGACATGATCCTGACCCCCGAACAGGCGCGGCGCAAGACCGTTATGGCCTGCCAGTCAGCCATTGCGAAGCGCGGAGTGGCCGTCCTGATCGTTCCGGTCGACATCTCGCATTCCGACGCCAAGGACGATGTGCCGTTCGCGGTACATACGAGTCTTCCGGTCATACGTCCCAACGACGCTGATCTGGACCAGATCGCGGCCATCATCAATTCCGGCGAGAAGATCGCCATCTATGGCGGGTCCGGTTGCCGCGGCGCACATGACGAAATTCTTCGTGCGGCCGAGATCCTCAAGGCGCCGATTGCCCATACCAGCCGCGCCAAGGACTCCCTCGAATACGACAATCCGTACAACGTCGGCATGACCGGGCTCATCGGAAACGAGGCGGCCTATCACGCCGTTCGGGAATGCGACACTTTGCTGCTGCTTGGTGCGGATTTCGCATGGCGGCAATTCTATCCCGACCACGCGAAGATCGTGCAGATCGACATCGACCCGACCCATTTGGGCCGCCGCCATCCGGTGACTCGGGCATTGGTCGGCGACATCAAGGCAACCCTCGAAGCATTGATCCCCCGGCTGCACAAAAAATCTGACACCCGTTTCCGCGACCACTTCGTCCAGCGCCACCGCGAAGTCATCGCGCACCAGATGGAGAAAGCCACACCCAAGCGGCGCGATACCATTTCCGGGATCTACCTTACCGAACTTATCGACCGGATGGCGGCTGACGATGCCCTCGTTGCAGGAGATGACGGAACAGCAACCGTCTGGATGCACCGTTATTTCAAGGCGACCGCCAAGCGGCGCTTCTACGCCAGCCTCCTGCACGGGACGATGGCAGCAGCCATGCCGACTGCGCTCGGCCTGCAAAAGGCCTCGCCCGGCCGCCAGGTCATCGCTCTCTCAGGCGATGGCGGGATCGGGATGCTGCTCGGTGATCTGATGACGGCGGTCCAGCACAAGCTGCCCATCAAGGTGGCGGTGTTCAACAATGGAAAGCTCGGCTTCATCGATATCGAACAGAAATCGGAAGGGTTGCTGCCGCTCTACACCCATCTGCAAAATCCTGATTTTGGCGCAGTCGCGAAGGCGATGGGCCTATGGGGCCGTACCGTTGCCAAGGCGGACGAACTTGAGGCTGCGATAGGGGAGTGGCTCGCTCACCCGGGCCCCGCCTTGCTCGATGTGAATGTCGAACCCATGACGCTGGTGATGCCACCGGCGATCGAGTTTGGACCGGCCTATGGAATGGCCCTCTATTCGGCGCGGGCCGTGCTCGGCGGACAGGCCCATGATCTGATCGAAATGATCAAGGAAAATATCTGACTGAAGCGTGTTCAGCAGCGACAGCCGGCCGAACAAATTTGTAAGGATCGAGCGCTTGTACTCCCGAGACGCTCAGCCGGCGACGCCGGCAACAGGCCAGTCGTCGACCGGTCTTGAAGGTCGATAGCGCGCAACGCTATCGGCCTCTTTTTTCGCAAGGCCTATCCGAGTGGGAAGCGGCGAGGCCGCGTCTGAGACCGCATTAATGGCCTAACGGCAGCAGGCGTTTCCAAGCCGCGGGAACGAGACGGCTGTTTGATGGCGAAAGCATAGACGGATGCGATCCGCCGCGTCAGCAAATCGGTCACATCAAAAAGGAGCCGGGCATCATGCCGCTTTACACGGTAACAACGCCGGATGGATTATTGTCGGCCCAACAGCGGGACGTGATCGCGGCAGAACTCGTTCGGATACACACGATGGCGATGAATGTTCCAGCGAACTTTGTCCATTCGATTTTCCCGACTTATCCACGGAATCACGCCTATGTCGCCGCAGAGCGCTCACCGGTCAATTCGATCGTGGGTGTCATCCGCGCCGGCCATACGCCCGAAGAGAAATCACGGCTCGTTCAGGCCCTATGGAAGATGTTCCAGGAAAAAACCGGGGTGTCCGATCGTGACCTTTCCATCGCGCTACAGGAGGTACCTGCGAGCCAGGCGATGGAAAACGGAGTGATCATGCCCGAAGTCGGGCACTAATAAGAACGATCCTGGACATCCCAACCTCGAGAAATCCCGACCTTGGCGCCGATCCGCTTTAGTTGGATCGGACCGACTTTCGCAACTTCGCGACGCTCTCTGCGGCTATCGGCGTGCTCCGGTTACCCCAACTGCTTCGAATGAAGTTAACGACGTCCGCGACCTCCTGGTCGCTTAACCTCCACGCGAAGGAAGGCATCGCGAATTGCGCAGGTGTGGCCTTTGTCCTTGGTGTGAGTGAGCCTTCGAGAACGATCGTGGCAAGCGATATCGCCTCAGGCGCCATTACCACCGGATTTCCGGCGAGCCGAGGGAAGACGCGCTGGTATCCAAGACCATCGGGTCGATGGCAAGCGGCGCAGTTGTCGAGGTAGAGCAAGGCGCCAGGTTTACCGGTGTCACCCTTTTGCAGGGCATGGTGAGCCGCCTCGTCGTACACGAAAGTCTGTGTCCCTTTGTCGGCGATCGATTTGAGATACCTGGCAGCGGCAGCCGCATCGTCATCGGTCATGAATCGCGTGCTGTGGACGATGACGTCTGTCATGGAGCCGAACACGATGCCGTGGTTATTGGCCCCCGTCTTGAGAAATTCGGCAATATCCTCGATGTTCCAGTCGGCGAGCGAGCCGTGCCCGCTGGTTCTCAAGCTGGGTGCGAAGTAATTTTCGATCACGGCGCCGGAAAGATAGGCCTCTCCATCTGCCCGGGTCTGAGCGCGCACTTGCATGGTCAAAGCGCGGGGCGTGTGGCACTCGCCGCAATGTCCGAGACCGTCGACGAAGTAGGCTCCACGCGCCTCGATCGGATCGAGGGAGCCCGGCTTGAACGGCGCCGGCCGCGGCGAGAACAACAGCCGCCAGAACGTTAAAGGCCAACGCATCGATAGCGGAAAGGGTATCTCGTTCGAAATGTTCGGAGTGGCTGAGGGGGTAACGCCGGATTTGAAGTAGGCGTAAAGCGCAGCGACGTCTTCCAGCGTCGTGTTTGAATAAGAAGGATAGGGCATGGCCGGATAGAGTGTGTGACCCTTGGAGACGCCGAAACGCAACGCGCGGTCGAAGTCGGTCAGCGTAAAACTGCCGATGCCGTATGTGGGGTCAGGCGTGATGTTGGTCGTGTAGATTGCGCCGATCGGCGTGCCCATTTTCAATCCGCCCGTAAAGGGCGGGCGTCCGGGGATCGTATGGCAAGCCGCGCAATCGCCGAGCCTGGCAAGGTATTCTCCGCGCGCGATGAGCGATGCCGATGCCTCCGACGTGGCGAGAGTTTTTTCGCCGGCCGCGTAGTCCAATAGGCTCGATATCGCGACGACACCCAAAAATCCGGCGGCACCCGCGATGACGACGATTTTACCCAGCCGTTTCCAGTTCATGACGGAACCAGTGGCCCTGGCGATTTGAGATAACTGTCCCGGATGGCGGCTGCCGAGAAATAGGCAAGGCCGGCGAGCAGACCTGTCGGGTTGTAGCCGATGTTCTGTGGGAAGGCCGATGCGCCGAAGACGAAGAGGTTTGATACATCCCAACTCTGGGAATACCGGTTGATCACACTGTCCCGCGGGTTCGAGCCCATGATCGCGCCGCCGGTCGTATGCGTGGACTGATAGATACGCACATCGTAGTGATTGCCGGGCTTAAAGCTCAGCGTGGCATGCTTCTCCGGTTTCATGACGCGGGCGATCTCTTCCATTTTTGCCGCGCAGTAGGCCGCCATCTTGTATTCGTTATCGTGCCAATCGAAAGTCAGCCGGAGCAACGGCAAGCCGTGAGAATCCTTATAGGTGGGATCGAGCGACAGGTAGCTGTCGCGATAGGACATGACCGAACCTTGCGTTCCGAGCGGGGCCGAATGACGGTAGTGTTTCCGTATCGCCGACTTCCATCCGGATCCCCATCGCGGCGCGTCAGGCGGAATCATCATCTGGTCTATCGGACGCCCACCGGTAGCGCCGGCGTAGATCAGCGAGCCGCCGACGAAACCCAGGCCGTCATGGTCAAAATGATCGGAATTGAACTCATCGATGACCCGCTGGCCCGCAGCGCCGGCGCCGATGAAGGGATTGATCTCGACGTCCTCGCTGAAGTAAACCGCCGTTTCACTGCACATCTGGTAAGCGTAGTTCTTTCCGACGACGCCGTTGCCCGTCGATGGATCGTAGGGTTCGCCGATGCCTGAGAGCAGAAGCAGACGAACATTGTGCATCTGGAAGGCGCTCAGGATCACGAGATCAGCGGGCTGTTCTACTTCTTGTCCCTCGCCGTCGATGTAGAGGACTCCCGTGGCTTTCTTGCCGGTGCCGTCGCGCAGGATACGGGTTACATAAGCGTTCGTCCTGACCTCGAGGTTAGACCGCTCCGCGAGGATCGGCAGGATCGTGGTCTGGGGCGATGCCTTGGAGTAAAGGAAGCAGCCGAAGCGATCGCAGAACCCGCAAAGATTGCAGGGGCCTAAACGAACGCCATACGGATTTGTGAAGGGAATCGAGCTGTTGGCGGCCGGAGTCGGGAACGATTTGTAGCCAAGCTCGGCCACGGCGATTTCGAAGCGACGGGCCGCTTCGATCGCCGGTAGCGGAGGCGTCGGAAATTCGTCGCTCCGCTTGCCTTCGAATGGATTTCCGCCGGGCTTGATCTCTCCGCGCAAGTTGCCGGCAACTCCAGAAACGCCGCAAACCTTTTCGAAATGGTCGAAATGCGGTTCGAGTTCTTCGAACGATACAGGATAGTCCTGGATCGTCATCTCTTCGGGAATGACGTCCTTGCCATACCGTTCCTGGAGGCGGCTCTTTAGGCGAAGATCCTCGGGCGATGCGCGCCACAATTGGCCGTTCCAGTGGACGCCGGCGCCGCCGACGCCGTTGCCAAGGACAAACGATCCGTAGCGTCGATATGGAACGGCGACATCACTGGTGCCGTGCCGGACGGTGACGGTCTCTTTCGCAAGCGGCTGCCATAACTCGCCGCGGATGGCATGTTTGAGCTCGTCGACGATCCGCGGATATTCGAAATCAGGCGATGTGTCGCGTGCCGGTCCTCGTTCCAGCGCGACCACGGAAAGACCTGCGTCCGTCAGCGTTTTGGCCATGATGGCGCCAGTCCAGCCATAACCAATGATGACCGCATCGACAGGTCGTGCGTGCCTTGCCATCAGCGCCTCGTGCCCTGGATGGCAACGGGCCCGAGCGGGTAGGGCGCTCCCGGCCGGTTGATCCAGTCGGTAAAGTCGGCGCGGGCTCCCGGAAACCCGATCCATTTCCAAGCAGCCATGCCGTGGTTTCCGCCGTACATCGGGTCGGCCAGATATCCTTCGCGCGTATTTTCGAGCAGTTGGGCAAAGAAGCTCGTCGCCGGAATCTTCTCAAAGGCGATCTTGCCTTTTTCCATTTGCCCCAGAAATTCGTCCTGCTTGTCCGGCGTCAGGTCGGCAAACGACTTTCCGCTGCTGCCAGTGCTGCTCTTGTTCGCGTCCGCAATGCCGGCGCGGTAGATCTCGCGAGGCGTATACTGGAGTTGGTATCCCAGCGTCGGCGGCGCTTCGGGATGAAACGGCCCCTGCATGTAGAAGTACGCGCCGTGACCGTAAGGCGCTTCCATTTGCCGATCGATGAACTCCGGCACGCCGGTCTCGATTCCACCAGGGCCATTTCCATCGCTAGGAATGAGCCGGGCCACCGCGGCATTGATGAATCGCCATTCGTCCGGAGAGAAGAACGACGGTGCGAAATCGGCGTTCTTGGTCTCGCTCGCCGCCGCGAGCGATGTTGCGGAAGCCGAGGGGAGAATGGCGGCTGGCGCCAAGCCAAGGAGCAATTTTCGTCTGTTCAACATGAGTGGATGACTCGGCTGCGAAAATGCGGAGGAGCTTCACAAGCTCCATTGGCGCGACCTTCACAGCAGCGGCGCACCCCGCTGATGATTACGCGCCTATGAGAGATCGGATTGAATGAAGCTGCTTGGAGTTGTCTTGGTTTGCGGTCTTGCCGTGTGAGGCGGCCCACCGCGAAGGCCGGCGCGACGCAAAGCCCCCCGATGCCTATATTCCGGTAAATCGAGCCAGCAAATCCTGTGACATAGTTTGGTGCTACGGAAATTGACATAACAGGGTCACCGCACCTGGCTATCCTTGCTCGCGGGGGAGATTCGCGGTCGCCATCCGGCCGGGTCCTGCGCTAGGCCTTCCAAAAAGTTGAATGTCATATCCAAGTTGTGGCAGTTTCTTACAATCCATTTGAGCCTCGGATTGTCCAAAACGTCACAAGGATGGACATGCCAGCCCCCGATATGCAAATCGAAAGTTCGCCCAAGCCAGAAGCCGGGCAGGAGAAGAGTACGATGACACGCACTCCCTCCATCATTGTTGGTCTAGTTGCGGTTATCGTCGTCGCGCTTTCCCTGTTCTATCTGTTGCGGCCCGAGCCGCTGCTCGTGCAGGGGGAGGCCGATGCAACACGGCTGGACATCGCCGCGCGCGTCGACGGACGGGTGAAGGAAATACCCGTCGAGCGTGGCCAGAACGTTCCCGCAAACGCTGTTCTCGTCAGGATCGACAATCCGGAGACCGTCGCCAAGCTCGGGCAAATGAAGGCGGCGATGGCTGTTGCGGACGCGCAGCTTGCCAACGTACTCGTCGGAACACGGGTAGAAACCATTGCCGCACGGAAGGCGGAGCTGGAGCGCGCGCAGGCAGCTCTGGTGCTCGCACAAAAGACCTTTGATCGAACCCGCACTTTGACTGAGCAGGGCAACTCGCCGCAATCCCGGCTCGACCAAATGACGGATTCGCTACATGAAAGCGAACGGGCCGTCGATCAGGCCCAGTCGGCCTACGAGCAGGCCATCAACGGCTACACAAAGGAGGAGCGGGCTATTTCGAAGGCCAACGTCGAAAAGGCCACTGCGGATATCCAGAGTGTTCAATCGGTCATCGATCAGCTCGTCGTTTATGCGCCCATCGCTTCGCAGGTGTATCAGCGCAATGTGGAGCCGGGCGAATATGTGTCGCCGGGTGTACCGCTCGTCACCCTGATCGATTTGACGGACGTCTGGATCCACTTCGATCTTCGCGAGGATCTGGTGAAGACACTGAAGGTCGGCGATCGATTCGACGTTCGTATTCCAGCCCTCGGCGACCGCAGCATCACCGTCGAGGTCAAACTCATCGCAACCAAGGGCGAATATGCCAGCTGGCGTGCTACGCGCGCTACCGGTGATTTCGACTTGCGGACATTTTCGATCCGCGCTTACCCCGTCCAGCCGGTGCCGGACCTGCGGCCGGGAATGAGCGCTTATCTCGACTGGCGTTCCAGGCAATGAGGCCGGTACCACAGCCTGGATTTCTTCTGGTCGTGCGGCGCGAATGCCGATGGCTTTTTCGCGACCGGGTGGCGCTGCTTCTGATCTTCGGCGTGCCGTTGTTTGCGTTCGTGGTTCTAACGACTGTCTTTAGTCATCCGGTCATCCGCGGACTTGGGGTCAGCGTTGTCGACGAGGACCGGTCGGACGCTTCGCGGGCCCTGGTGGAATACGTTGCAGCGTCTCCGAGTCTGCATATCGTCGACCAAGCCGGTAGTCTGTCGACGGCTGCGCAGGATATCCGATCCGGCAAGGCGATCTCGGCGGTCTATATTCCGCCGGATTTCGAGCAAGACTTGAAGGCCGGACGTCGCCCGCAGGTCGTAGGATTCTATAACCAGCAATTCCTCACGGCCTCCGGCATTGCCTCCTCGGGGCTAAGCGACACGCTTTCTGCCGCGGCGGCTGTCGCGGCTCCCGCCAAGCGCGCCGCACCCGCGCCGACCTATATCGGAACGCTGGCAGGGGAAACCATCGCGCTTGTCAATCCGCAGAAAAACTATGCGCAGTTTTTGCTGCGCGCGCTGCTGCCGACGATCATTCACGTTGTGATCACGCTTGCCGCCGGCTATTCCGTCGGGTCCGAGTTCCGTCGTCGCGATGCGCGGGCCTGGCTCGAAAGCGCCGGAGGCGATCCGATTGTCGCGCTGGTCGGCAAGCTCACGCCGCTGTTCGGCATATTCTTCCTGATGATGCTGGCTGAGGCGCTCTTCCTGGAGGGCGTGTTGCAGATTCCCTTCCGGGGAGACCTGCCGTTGCTGGTGATTGCGGCCTCGCTGCTGATCGTTGCTCACCTGTCGCTCGGAGCCTTCTTGCAGCTTCTGGCTGGCGATCTGGCGACGGGACTCGGACTGACAGGTCTCTTTGTCTCTCCTGCATTCGGCTATGCCGGCGTCGGCTTTCCCACGGTCGGCATGAATACATTTGCGCAAGTCTGGAGCACGTTCCTGCCGCTTCGCTGGTACATGTCCGTGTTGCTGGGACAAGCGGCGCGGGGATTGCCGGTTTCGGAATCCGCCCGCCCCTTTGCGATGCTCGCGGGCCTGGCTTTGCTCTTTGGCAGCCTCGCATTGCTGCGCATGGCCAGTCTCAAGCGCAAGGGCTGGTTTGAGACGACAAGATCTACTGACCAACCTGAGATCATCCAGCCATCGCCGGGTATCGGCGGAGCCTTTATGGCGGAGTGGCGGCGCATACTCGGAACGCGGAGCGCCTTCAGCGTGCTGGTCCTGGCGCCTTTGATTTACGGGATTTACTATCCGCAACCGTACCTGAACCAGATCCTTCGCAAGCTTCCTATTGCCGTCGTCGATAACGATTTGAGCGATATCAGCCGCCAGATCGTCGAGACGCTGGATGCGAGCGGAGCGTTGAGCGTTACGGTTCGCGCCCGCACACTTGCCGAGGCACGCACCGCGATCGATCGTGGGCAGGCATTCGCTGCCGTCGAAATCCCGGCAGATACCGAGCGTGACGTGCTCAAGGGCATTACCGCTCACATCCCGATCTACGCGGACGCCACCTACCTGTTCATTTTCAGATCGACTGCAAGCGGGGTTGCCACGGCGCTCGGGGCATTGACGTCCGATCTCGTTTCGCGAGGCGCGCGCTCCGATGGTAGTTTGGTCAAGGCGAAATTGGCGAGCTTGAGCCCGGCCGACGTTCTGCTGCAGCCAATCTTCAACCCGGTGGGCGGCTATGCGAGCTACGTCGTTCCGGCGGCGTTCCTGCTGATTCTGCAGCAAACACTTCTGATCGGCGCGGCGATGTTGACCGGTGGTGCATTGGCAAGTGCTGGTGGCGCATTTGCCGGCGTGTTGGGCCGCGGCGTCGCCCATCTGACCATTTACCTTCCAGTGCTCGCGCTTTATCTCATCGTGCTGCCACGTATCTACGGCTTTTCGACACTCGGCCATCTTCCGCAACTCTTGGCGCTTGCGACCGTCTTTTTGCTGGCGACGAGTTTCATGGGACAGGCCATCGGGGCATGGTTCACACGGCCGGAGAACGCTACTCTCCTCCTGCTTGCGACCAGCCTGCCTCAATTCTTCACCGCTGGATTCGCATGGCCGCGAGAGGCAATCCCCGACGCAGTGAAGGCGCTGGGTCGGATGTTCCCGGCAGATTCTGCGATCGATGGCCTTGTGCGTATCAACCAGCTGGGGGCCAGTATTTGGGAGGTCGCGCATGACTGGCTTGGATTGTGGTGCCTGACCCTGGTCTATTTCACGCTCGCCGTGATCTCGGCGTTCGCCGTCAAGAGAGGAAGGGTCAATACGCATGACTAAGCGTGCCGGCCTCGCTGCGATCGCGCTCGTGCTGGTCGCCGGCGCTTTAATTTACTTCGAGCGTCGTTCCGGATCGGCGAGTGCAATCGTTGGCGTTGTACGGGCGACTGAAGTCAGAGTGGAGCCGGAAGTGGACGGCCAACTCGTGTCGATTTCGGTCGAGAAGGGCGCTCACGTGCATACAGGCGATGTCTTGGCGAGCCTTTCCGCGGTCGAGTTGACGGCACAAGCGGATCAGGCGCGTGCTGCACTTGGATCGGCAAAGGCAAACCGCGACAATGTCTATGCTGGCGTCCGTCGCGAGCAGGTCGATTCGCTGAAGGCACAAATCGCAAAGGCAAACTCTCGCTTAG
This sequence comes from Bradyrhizobium sp., assembly GCA_035483915.1. Classification (GTDB taxonomy): domain Bacteria; phylum Pseudomonadota; class Alphaproteobacteria; order Rhizobiales; family Xanthobacteraceae; genus Bradyrhizobium. The sequence goes on along the minus strand of DATHPL010000589.1, from coordinate 4,023 downwards.
AATATGTGCAGGCACAGCTGACGAGGACCAGCACGCTGGCACGCCAGAGTTTCGAATCCCAGCAGTCGCTTGACCAGGCCGAAAACGACGTCGCGAGCGCACGCGCCGATGTGGCGGAAGCGCAGGCCAACTATGACGCGGCCGTAGCGGGCCCGACCCGGGAGGAGCGCGCGATTGCCGACGCGCAAGTGCAGGTCGCCGCCGCCGCGGTGGCCGTACTCGAGCGCCGTCTTGAAAAGATGATCTTGCGTGCTCCGGCCGATGGCGTCGTCAGCGTCATCGCCGCGGAGGCAGGCGAGAACGTCCATGCAGGCCAACCTGTTGTGATGGTTGAGGCTGCTGGCAAGCAATGGCTTTCATTCAACGTACGCGAGGACTATCTCAGCGGTCTCGCCGTTGGAAAAACTGTAGACGTGATGCGAGGGGGTGCGGGCGGGACGATCAAAAGCGTTGCCACCGAGCTGCGGCCTCTCGGAGTCTTTGCCACCTGGCAGGCTGAGCGGGTTATAGGCGATCATGACCGCGCTACGTTGCGAATGCGCCTCGATCCGCTGGAACACCCGGCGGATATCGAACCCGGTATGACCGTCTGGATTGATCGCTGATCCCTGCGTTCACAGACATCGATGACTCATCGCATTGGGACTGCCGCTGACCCAAGCAAGGCGAGGGGGTTTGCTCATCAGTCCGTCTTGCCGGCCGCATCATCCGTGCGATTGGGCTGGCTTTGTCGACGTCGCGGACGAAGCTCGATAGAAGCACAGCGATTATACCCGCGACAACATCCTTCAAGATGACGACGAGCATCTACGGCATGGTCGGTCGCTGAGTTCTGACCGAACCAGTGTCTGAACAGCTTTAGATGGTGCGCCGCCATGAAATCGTCCCAAACTGTCGTCGCGACGGCTGCAATTCCCCAGCTTTTCGTTCTCGAGCTGAACGCCGGAAAAATTCACGTCATGAATACCGACGGCTCCGATCACAGAACGATTGTGACGGACTGCCATCTTCCGGACGGCATCGTCGTCGATGCCGACGCCGGTCATATCTATTGGACCAACATGGGTATTCCAAACCTGGACGACGGGTCTATCGAGCGCGCCGATATCGACGGCAAGAACCGCAAGGTCATCGTGCCGGTCGGAAACACTCATACTCCGAAACAGCTCATTCTCGAGAAGGCGAGCGGCAAGCTCTATTGGTGTGACCGCGAGGGCATGCGTGTCATGCGGTGCAATCTCGACGGGTCTCGGATCGAGACACTCATTGAAGCGGGATGCGGCGACGTCGACCGCCGGGATCCGACCAAGTGGTGCGTCGGGCTGACCATCGATCCGAAGCTCGGACGGATCTATTGGACTCAAAAGGGTCCCGACAATGCCGGGCTCGGCCGCATCTTCCGCGCCAACGTCGAAATTCCCAAAGGACAGACCGCAACAAATCGCTCGGATATCGAAGTCTTCTTCGATCATCTGCCCGAGCCGATCGACCTCGAACTCGACCTCAAGAATCGCGTTCTGTACTGGACCGATCGAGGTGACCCGCCGCGCGGCAACACCGTGAACCGGGCCTCGATCGATAACAAACCTGCTGAGCCAGAGATCGTGGTGAACCATCTCATGGAAGGGATCGGAATTGCGCTCGATGTACCGGGCGACCGCATGTTCGTGACCGATTTCGCCGGCTCGGTCTACTCCGCGCGGCTCAATGGATCCGGCGAGCGCAGCTTCCTCTATGGCCAGGGCAACCTCACCGGCATCGCATACGCCGAAATCCCGAAGGAGACCTGATATGTCGCAAAACAAGCCCATTCGCCGGATAGCCATTATTGGCACAGGCGTCATCGGCGCGAGCTGGACCTCGCTGTTTCTCGCCAAGGGACTGCAGGTCGTCGCGACGGACGTTGCGCCGAACGCGGAAGCCGGCTTAAGGAATTTCGTTGAGGCAGCCTGGCCGGCGCTCAAGCGATTGGGCCTCTCGCCCGCAGCGTCGCAGTCGAACCTGAAGTTCACGGCCGCGCTCGCGCAAGCGGTCGACGGCGTCGATCTCGTCCAGGAGAACGGGCCCGAGCGGATCGAGTTCAAGCAGAAGCTCTATGGACAGCTGGACGAGCTATTGGCGCCCGACGTGATCATCGCGTCGAGCTCGTCGGGGCTCACCATGAGCGAAATCCAGAAGGGCGCCGCGGCCCATCCCGAGCGCTGCGTCATCGCCCATCCGTTCAATCCGCCGCACCTGATCCCGCTGGTTGAGATCGTCGGTGGGGCAAAGACCTCGGAAGCCACAATCCAGCGCGCCGCGGAATTTTACACCTCGATTGGGCAACGGACGGTGCGCCTCAACAAGGAAATGCCAGGGCATGTCGCCAACCGTCTGCAGGCGGCGCTGGCCCGCGAGGTGTACTACCTTGTCTCGGAAGGCGTGGTGAGCGCCGCCGACGTCGACACCGCGCTGTGCTGGGGCCCGGGCCTTCGGTGGGGTGTCATGGGCAATCTGATGCTCAACCATCTCGGCGGCGGTCCTGGCGGTATCGAACATTTCTTCCAGCAGTTCACGGGTCCAATGACCGCCTGGTGGAAGACGCTCGGTTCGCCGGTGCTGACTCCGGACGTGCAAAAGACGCTCATCGACAGTGTACATGCCGAGGCCGGATCGCGCTCGATCGATCAGCTAGCGGCAGAGCGCGACGAGGTTCTGCTCGGCCTGATTGAGCTGCGTAAAAAGGCAGCCACGTCGGCTCAAACGAAATCGACGGCCGCCTAGGAGCGAGCCGCCGCCGGCGAGATCGATCAATCAAACTCACAATTTATTCCGGCTTTCGAGCCGAAGCATCAGGAGCTCCGAATGCCCACCGCACCCGCAGCAAGCAGGCCCGCGACGCCGAAGCCGTTACCGGCACCAAATAGCGACTTCTACGAGGTCTACGAGACCTTGAGTGCCAACGAACTCGCGACGGTGAAACGGGTGCGCGCTTTCATGGAAACGAAGGTCGCGCCTGTCATCACAGACTATTGGGTGAACGATGCTTTTCCGTTCGAATTGCTGCCGGCGATCAAGGAGTTGGGCATCGGTGGGCTTGCAATGCAGGGCTACGGCTGCGCAGGTGGAAGCTTGGCACTGTTGGGCTTTGTTCAGATGGAGCTCGCACGCGTCGACCCATCGGTCGCGACCTTCATTGGCGTGCATGTCGGCCTGGCGATGGGCTCCATCTACATCGACGGATCGGAAGAGCAGAAGCAGAAATGGCTGCCGCCGATGGCACGCTTCGAGAAGATCGGCTGTTTCGGTCTGACGGAGCCGCTGGTTGGCTCGGGCGCCAGCGGCGGCCTGCTGACGACGGCGAAGCGCGAGGGCGACACCTGGATCCTGAATGGCGAGAAGCGCTGGATCGGCAATGCCCCGTGGTGCGACCTCTCCATCATCTGGGCGCGCGATCTCGGCGATAACCAGGTCAAGGGCTTCATCGTCGAGAACAAATCGACGCCCGGCTTCAGTGTCGAGAAGATCGAGAACAAGATTGCGCTCAAGGTGGTCCAGAACGGCCATATCACGCTGAAGGATGTTCGCGTGCCGGAAACGAATCGTCTCCAGGGCGGCAGTTCATTCCGCGACACCGCGAAGGTACTGAAGATGACGCGCTTCGCCGTGGCGTGGATGGCGACTGGATGCGCGATGGGCGCTTATGAGACCGCGCTGAAGTATAGCCAGGAGCGCTTGCAGTTTGGCAAGCCGATCGCGTCGTTCCAGCTGGTCCAAGACCTTCTCGCCAAAATGATCGCCAATATCACGGCTTCGCAGTGCCTGATCGTGCGCCAGGCGCAACTGCATGCCGAAGGCAAGCTGACGGACGCCCATGCCGCGCTTGCCAAGGCGTTCGCTACGGCCAAATGCCGCGAGACGGTTGCCTGGGCCCGTGAGTTGATCGGCGGCAACGGAATCGTTGCCGACTACAAGGCGGCACGCTTCTTTGCGGATTGTGAAGCGCTGTACTCCTACGAAGGCACGTATCAGATGCAGAATCTG
>DATHPL010000588.1:0-2204 GCA_035483915.1 Bradyrhizobium sp. | reverse complement strand
GGCTTGGCGCGACGAGAAGAGCCTGTAGGCTAAGGAAAATAACCGCCAGCCCTCGCACGAACGCGATCCCTTTCAGGCCTGTCATCTCTTTGTCAGCGGACCTCAAACGCTTAACTCCCGCCCTTCTCGTTTACGTCCTCTCGGGACGTCTTTTGGCGCGAATGGCCGGTCAAGTCCAGTAAAGGAGTCATGGACTTAGGCTTCATGGACGGAATAAAATAACTGGAGTTAAGCTGGCTCAAGCCGGCCAATAGACCGGCCTCGTCCGGCTGATAAAATCAAATCAGGGAAGAAATGAAAACGACAGAAATTTCCCGAAGGGCAGCGCTGAAGGCGGCTGGAGGATTGCTCGCAAGCTCAGCCTTTGCCACCCGCGTGCTCGCGGATGCGCCGCCCGCCGAGGCGGTGACGCCGGCCCTGATCGAGGCGGCCAAAAAGGAAGGCCAGGTCGTCCATTACACCTCGACCGATCTGCCGGTTGCCGAGAAACTCGCAAAAGCCTTTGAGGCGAAATATCCGGGGATTTCCGTGCGCGTCGAGCGCACCGGCGCCGAGCGCGTGTTCCAGCGTATCGGCCAGGAATATTCCAGCAGCATCCACGCCGTCGATGTCGTGAATTCGTCCGACGCCTCGCACTTCATCGTCTGGAAGCGCGACGGCCTGCTCGATGCCTATGTGCCCGAGGACGTCGCGAAATTCTATCCGCCGGAGCACAGGGATCCCGACGGCCAGTTCGCAAGCTGGCGGATATGGCTTTCCATCATCGCCTACAACACCGGCATGGTGAAGACGGACGACGCGCCGAAGAGTTTCGCCGACCTGCTCGACCCCAAATGGAAGGGCAAGATCGTCAAGGGCCATCCCGGCTACAGCGGCACCATCATGACCGCGACCTACCAGTTGCAGCGCGATCTCGGCTGGCCCTGGTTCGAACAGCTCGCCAAGCAAAATGTCATGCAGGTGCAATCCTCGGCCGATCCGCCGAAGAAGCTTGAGCTTGGCGAACGCGCCGTCATGGCCGACGGCAACGAGTACAACATCCTGCAATTGAGAGAGGGCGGGCGTCCCGTGGCGCCGGTTTATGCCGCGGAGGGATCGCCGATGATCATCGGCCCCAATGGCATTTTCAAAGGTGCGCCGAATCCCAATGCGGCGAAGCTTTTCCAGTCGTTCTGTTTCAGCCGCGAAGCCCAGCAGCTCATCATCGATGTCGGCGGATTGCGTTCGCTGCATCCGCAAACCAAGGAAAAGCCGGGGTGGGCCTCGCTCAAGGACATCAAGACCTTGAAGGATGATCCAGCGGCCGTGGAGCAGCAAGGCAGCGCCATCAAGTCGCACTACACCCGCATCTTCCGCGTCTGATCTCCTGCTTAAGGCTCTCCTTCATGACTTCCGAACTGCCTGACATTGCCGTTGCCGAAATCCTGGCCGGGAAGATCGCCGCGCTGAAGCCCGGCGTGCTGCCGGCCGAGACGGCGCGCAAATGCGAAGACTTGCTGATCGACGTCGTCGGCCTCTGCGTCACCGCGCGCAACCAGGATTATGTGAAGGCCGCGCTCGCCGGCTCCGACGATGACGGACCGTGCACCGTGATCGGGCACGCCCGCACCTTGACGGCTTCCGGTGCGGCCTTCGTCAACGGCACATCAGCGCATGGTGAGGATTTCGACGACACCTTTGAAGGAGGTCCCGTGCATGCGGGCGCGGTGATCGTGCCGGCGGTGCTGGCGGCCTGCGAACGCCACCATCCGGACGGCCGTTACGCGCTGACCGGCATTGCCGCCGGCACTGAAGTGCTATGTCGCCTCAGCCTCGTGGTGCCGAAGGCCGTGCACAAAGCGGGCTTTCACCCCACCGCGATCTTCGGTGCGATCGGGGCTGCCGCCGGCGTCGGCGCTGCGCTGGGCTTGAGCGCCAAACAGATCGTCGATGCGCTCGGCATTGCCGGCAGCCTGTCGAGCGGCATCATCGAATATCTCGCGGAAGGCGCCTGGACCAAGCGGATGCATGCCGGCTGGGCGGCGCAGTCCGGCATTCGCGCGGCGCTGCTCGCCAAACAGGGCTTTGTCGGTCCGCGCACCGTGTTCGAAGGCGTGCACGGGCTGTTTCATGGTTTCGCCCACACCACCAAGGGCGACTACGACGCGCTGGTCGGCGATTTCGGCACGCGCTGGGTCACCGATACGCTGGCGTTCAAGCCGTAT
>DATHPL010000587.1:0-4744 GCA_035483915.1 Bradyrhizobium sp. | reverse complement strand
GTTTCCTGATAATGCCAGACGTATTTGCCGGTATCGGCATTCAGCGCCACCAGCGACGCAAGGTAGAGATTGTCGCCGCCGGCCGGGCTTCGCAGGTTGCGATTCCACGGTGCGCCGTTGCCGGTGCCGATATAGATCAGGTTCAGGTCAGAGTCGTAGGTCATCGTATCCCACGGCGTGCCGCCGCCGCCGTTGACCCACCACTTGCCGGCGGGATCCCAGGTCGCCGCCGCCTTTTCCATCGATTCATCTTCGAACGGCTTGGAGGGATCGCCGGGGACTACGAACCAGCGCCATGCCTGTTCGCCGTTCTCGGCGTCATAGGCGGTGAGATAGCCGCGTGCGCCGAATTCGGCGCCGCCATTGCCGATTAGTACCTTGCCCTTCACGACACGGGGGGCGCCCGTGATGGTGTAGGAGTGCGTGTGATCGATCAGGGTATCTTTTTCCCAGACCTTCTTGCCCGTCACCGCGTCGATGGCGACGAGACGCCCGTCATAGGCGCCGACATAGACCTTGCCCTTGTAAAGAGCGACGCCGCGATTGACGACGTCGCAACAGCCTTTGTATCCGATCTCGCGGTTGACGCCGGGATCGTAGCTCCAGAGCCGCTTTCCGGTGCGGGCATCGATCGCGTGAACGACGCTCCACGACGCGCTGACATACATGATGCCGTCGACCACCAGCGGCGTCGCCTCGACGCCGCGGATCGATTCGAGATTGTAGGTCCACTTCAGGCCGAGATTTTTGACGTTGCCGGCATTGATCTGGTTGAGCTTGCTGAAACGGGTCTCGGCGTAATCGAGTCCGATCGTAGGCCAATCTTTCGATGTCGGTGTGTTGGCCTTGATGAAGTTGGCGTCAACGGCTGAAGTTACAGCCTTGATGTGATCCGCCGATCCTTTTTCCATCTTCTGGGCGAGCGCGACGCCGCCCGAAATAGCAAGACCGACGCCGATCGCGACGGCCCTGCGCGTCAGACGTTGTGGGCTGGATAGTTTGACGATGGCAGTAGGGAAAAAACGGCGAGCAGAGTCGGTATACGTCCAGCGTATCATCTGTTCCTCCCATTTTGATCTCTAGCGGATCTGCCGCAATCGTATGCTTCGGCGAAGCGCGTCGTCAATCAAAGGTGATGAGAGGAAGATGAAACTTGTGTCGCGACTTCTTCCGCCACGCGAAATAAGCATGGGCCGGTTCTGCTGTTCGAAATTTGACGGCGAAGCGAACGCTGGAAAGCAGACGCTCGTTGCGTTACGGCCCGCTCAAGGCGATGCCGACTTCCACCGGCTGCATGGCCGTCGCGTTGCATTGCCAACTGCTGCCACTCTTCCGAAATGCAAACGACTTTTCGATGCGCAAGCGATATCCAACCTGCAACTGTTCGCGGCTTCCGGCCGCGGACTTCGGTCTTCCCGATTTCAAATCCCAGCAGGTGCCTGTGCAGCCCGATGCAATGGGGCTACAGGCTGTGAACGGCGAGAGGACGACCATTTCGATTGCGGTGGTCACCTCGGCATTGTCCTCGCTCTGCTTGCTGTCGATCTGAAAGATCCGGTTCACCGCGAGGAAATCCCCACACGTCTGTGTTGCGTGGATCTGCGCAACGCACAGGTCGACTGCATCGGCGTTCGGCACGGGCGACATATGCTGGGTCCCAAACAGCTTCTTCGGATCGCCTTTGGCCGCAGTGACTTCCGCTATCTTTCGGTCGAAATAATCGGACAGGCAGCCCTCCGAGGACGAAAGCTCCCGAAGCGGAACATTATCCTTGTTCTCAAGGCCGCATTTACGGTCGCGCTCCCTGGTCCATCGCTCGAACTCCCCGAACGCATCCCGCTCCTCGTTGTCCTTCAGCCTGGTGATCACGCCCATCACCCGCTCATTGAGTTCCGCCTTGGCCAGTGCCAGCGAGGGGTCGCTGCAAATCAACAGGCCGGCGGTGGTATTGGCAGCGAGGCAATCGAAATTCGGGTCGGTCAAGATGACGATCCGCTCTTCGGTTTCCTTTAACAGACAGTCCCTGACCGGCTTGATGTCCGCACTCCTGATGGGCTGCCGCCCGAGAATTCCGCAACTGGAATTCCGATCTCTAACCCACTCGGCATTCTCCTCGATGGCGAGGCGCCGGTTCGGAAGCCTGTTCAGGCGGTCGGCGATGGCCTTGTTGAGTTTAACGCCGGCCGCGTTGAGTTCAGGATCGCCGCAGAAAAGCTGGTCTGCCGGGACCTTGGTTTCCTCGCAATGATTCTTGACGAACAAAGGCAGGATATCGGTAATCGAGGGGTTGGAATCGGCCGCATTGTCGGCATGCGCCGGCTGAGTCAGCCCGATTCCCATCACCACAACTGCTAGCGCGAATGCCCGCATCCCGATCCCCCGAAGCGAAAAGCCAGACGATTTCAGCTATCGTAGCTTCTTGGCCGTCGCGGTGAAATGAAATTGTTTGACCCCGGCGTCGCAGCCGGCGCCTGTTTGATGCAGGCTGCGGCTAATGCTACCGTGGTTCTATTGCCGGGGCTGCGGGCCGTCATTCCCGCATTTCTTGTTTGGATGCGGCCATTTTTGAAGGGACGGGATTTAAAGCCATGACATTGCAGCCTGCTGGATTGCTGCGGGGACTATCCGTTGGATTTGTTTTGCAGCTCGGTATTGCCCTGATCTCTGCGACGTGGTCGGGCGCGAGCACGGCCCAGAGCCTGGTCGATCCGAACAAAGTCGCGCCGGAATACCGCGCCGCGGCGGAGAAGCGGCGCGCCGAACAGATCAAGCTGTTCGAATGCTCGAAGAAGGCCGACGTGGCCAGCGTGCCGCGCAGAGATCGCGCCGCCTATGTCAACGAATGCCTCGAAAAGTGATGCCCAGCCCCGGTCGGTCGCGCCTGAAGTGCCGGGGCGGCGCTTGTCGGCACTCAGTTGGCGTTTGAGGCGAAGTCGGCCGGCGTGACGAGATTCACGGCTACGGCCGGAGCGGAGTCCTGGCGCTCCGCACTGGCGGACGGGGACTGATCCTCGTAACGCATGACGCCACTGTCATCGATGACGAACAGCGGCCGGTGATTTCTGACGTCGATGTCCTCGATCATCGCCATGCGCCGGTTGTCGAGCATCAACCAGTGGCCGTCGAGCCGCGCCAGCACGGCCGCGTGATCCTCGCCATGGAGCAAATCGCGCAAGACGACGATCCTGATATCGTCGGGCGACACGCCCGCCATCCGCAGTGCCGCGAATTTTGCGATGGCATAGTCCTCGCAATCGCCAGCGCCGGAGGCAAAAGTATCGAGCGGTGAACTCCAGACGTCGATCTGGCCAAATTGAGCCATATCGCTCACCGACCTGATCGCCAGGTTGATCGCGCGGTTGATCTCGCCGAAGCGGGCGCGGCCTTCGCGGGCCCGTGCGCCGTCCACAATGGCGAGGAATTGCAGAGCAGCGGGGGACACACAGCGCTCGCGATCGCCGTCACAGAGCGCAAGTTGCACCATTTCGTCCTCGAGCTTGCGTTCGACGCCGTTCCATTTGTCGAGCAGGCCGCCGCCGGACAATCGTGTCGCGAATAGCCCGAAAGGCTCGGCGGATTTGCGGATCACGCCCAGCGTGCCCGGCGAAATCAACGTACCGGCGTTGGCCATAGGTCCGAAGCCGACCAGGCCCCAGGCGAAGACGGAAGCCAGGACGGCGGCACGCCAGCTCGGCCGATGACTGAAATAACCCATTTGACACCCCTTCGTCCGGGCATCGGCGGGGCTTTTGTCAGCCGCGCGTGACCGGATCGTTTTGCCGAGGATGATCGGTCGGGCGGCTTTTATTCTGCTTAAAGAGGGTGCCCGGGCTCAGGGTTTGTCCCAAACAGGCTGAAGGGCGCCTTACCCTCTTGCTTAAAATGCTGTGGCAAAGGGAGCACAGGCGCGGACAGAACCTTTTTGTGCCTGATATGACTAATTCGATGAAAGTTGTTAATTTTGTAATCTAGTTCACATTCCCGGGGCAGGAATTGACGCAGTATTCGCCGGGGGAAGGCGACGGGCGGCTATTCAAAGTACAGATAAAGCAAATTATACACGCAAATACATGCGATGACTTCATGACGCTCGAGAATACGCTTCGAATACCTGATCACTAAAGGTTTTCGGAGATTTACGGGGAACATGTTGAGTATAGGTATCACGGAAATCCGCGCCGGCGGGGACGGAATCGTCCATTTACAAGCAATAGATGGTTTCGCGATCAGCCCGCCGGTGATAAGGAAGCTTAGATCTTTGAAATTATATACTTATTAACCATTGCGGTGGGCGGGTGAATTACTCCGGCAAATTTGATGCCACGGTTTCCGATGCGCTGGGCAAACACCCGGGCGGTCACCTTTTTTCAGAAACGGTTCACGCCTCCCACGTTCCGTCGGATGCCATTGTTGTTCCCGACGCCCAGTTGCTGTTTGGCGGTGAGTTCAAGCGCGCAGGCGTTGATCTCGTTCTTTCCGGCGACGGCCGCGAATTCGTTCTGCATGATTACTTCAAGGGCGAGAAACATGCGCCGCTGGCCTCGCCGGACGGCGCTCATCTCACCGGCGATCTCGTCAACGCGCTTGCCGGCCAGGTTCAAATTGCGCAAGCCGGCGGCAATGCGGCGGCTGGCCAGGTCATTGGCCATGTGACCAAGCTCGCCGGCACCGCGACCGCGATCCGCAACGGTGTCTCGATCATCCTCAACAACGGCGACAACGTCGAAAAAGGCGACGTGGTCGC
>DATHPL010000586.1:0-6370 GCA_035483915.1 Bradyrhizobium sp. | reverse complement strand
TTCCTTGTGGCCGACGTCAGTCAGCGTATCCATGACGTTCTTGACGTCACGCTTGGAGAGTTCGGTGGTGGTCGCAATTTTTTCGACCAGTTGTGACTTCGACATTTGAGTGGCCATTGTGTCTCCTCTGATTCGGACCGTCGTGATAATAACGTTCCTAGCGCCGAGGAAGAGGCTTCTACACAGTTTTTCTCGGTTTTTCTCGGGGTTTTTGACGTTTTTTTGCTGGAGACCCCTTTTTTTAAGGGCTTGCGGTACAATTCGGAATGTGAATCACCGCCTGATTTGCCCGTCGTGCCAATTCGCCGCGGCAGCGAAGCGTTGATCGGAGCCGCAAATCACCGGCAGAATCAGCCCTGTCCCGCCCTCATAAGAGGGGCGTACCGCGATCGTCACGGACGTTGGCTGCGGGATGCGGTGGACGTTTGCGGCGCAAGAGACGAATGCGCCGGAAGCGGACGGCGAAGTCGTGTGGTCCTGATATCCCGACGCTGATATCGACGGAGGCAACAAAGCCGGTCTCCGGGGAGAGCACGAAGCAAGCCGTTAAAACCATTCGCGCAGGGAATGCCGGCTCGTGCCGGTGAACCTGTGGTGACTACACTCGTGTGCTTTCTTTATTGCATACGAGGCTGCGGGTGCGCCTGACGTGCCCGGCATTCCCTGCGCCCTCTATTTATGATGAGGGACATGATTTGCTTAAACCCGGACATGATATGCCGCGGGAAGGTGATGGCGTGCCGGCTCCGGTGTCATGCCCCGCTTCAAGCGGGGCATCCAGTAATCCATGGCTTCTCGGCTCGAACGCCGGCGTCTCTGGAATACTGGATCGCCCGGTCAAGCCGGGCGATGATGGTGAAAGCGGAAAGGCCTGTTCCGCCATGCGATATCGCCTCACCCCGTGGAATATTCGCCGCTTGCCAAGGCCGTCTGGAGAGGCCAGAAAAATCCTTCAGGGAGAAACGTCAGCGGAGAAGGACGTGACCATCAAAGGCAAGGCCTATATCGTCGGTATTTACGAGCATCCAACCCGGCACGCCCCCGACAAATCCACCGCCCAGCTTCATGCCGAAATCGCCAAGGGCGCGATCGAGGACGCGGGCCTGACCAAAGCCGATATCGATGGCTATTTCTGCGCCGGCGACGCTCCGGGCGGGGTAATGGCGATGGTCGATTATCTCGGCCTGAAAGTCCGCCACTTCGATTCCACCGATACCGGCGGCTGCTCCTACCTGGTTCATCTTGGCCACGCCGCCGAAGCGATCGCCGCCGGCAAGTGCTCGATTGCGCTGGTCACGCTCGCCGGCAAGCCGCGCACCGGGCCGATGCCGCCTCGTGCGAGCGGCGCGGAGGCCGACTTCGAGGCTGCCTATGGCGCCACCACACATAATATCTACGGCATGTGCGCCCTGCGTCACATGCATGAATTCGGCACCACCAGCGAGCAACTGGCCTGGATCAAGGTCGCCGCATCCCACCACGCGCAATATAATCCGCATGCGATGTTGCCTGACGTCGTGACGGTGGAAGACGTGCTCAACTCGCCGATGATTGCCGACCCATTACATCGCATGGATTGCTGTGTCGTCACCGATGGCGGCGGCGGCTTCATCGTGACGTCCGAAGCGATCGCGAAGACCCTGAAGAAGCCGCTGGTACGGATGATCGGCCATGGCGAGGCGCTGAAGGGGCCGCGCGGTGGCCAGAAGCTCGATCTGACTTATTCAGCCGGCGTGTGGTCGGGGCCGAGGGCGTTCGAAGAAGCCGGCGTCACGCCAAAGGACATCAAATACGCCTCGATCTACGACAGCTTCACCATCACGGTGCTGATGCAGCTTGAGGACCTCGGCTTCTGCAAGAAAGGCGAGGGCGGCAAGTTCGTCGCCGACGGCAATTTGATCTCCGGCGTCGGCAAGCTGCCGTTCAACACCGACGGTGGCGGCCTGTGCAGCAACCATCCGGTCAACCGCGGCGGCATGACCAAGATTCTTGAAGCGGTGCGGCAGTTGCGCGGCGAGGCGCATCCCAAAGTTCAGGTGCCGAATTGCGATCTCGCCGTTGCGCATGGCACCGGTGGACTGCTCGGCGTGCGCCATGCCGCATCAACCTGCATTCTGGAGCGCGTGTGATGGCTGATGCTGCGAAATATCCCAAGCCCGCGACCAATCCCGAGACCGCTCACTTCTGGGAGCAGACCGCCAAGGGCAAACTGATGTTCAAGCGCTGCACCGCGTGCGGCGAAGCGCATTATTTCCCGCGCTCGATCTGTCCGTTCTGCTTCTCCGACAAGACGGTGTGGGAAGAAAGCTCGGGCGAGGGCGAGATCTACACTTTTAGCCTGATGCGCAAGTCGGCCTCCGGCCCTTACGCGATCGGCTATGTGACCCTGAAAGAGGGGCCGTCGCTCCTGACCAATTTTGTCGATTGCGACAGGGAGAAGCTGAAGATCGGCCAGAAGGTGAAGGTCGTGTTCAAGCCGACCGACGGCGCGCCGCTGCCGTTCTTTACGCCGGTATAACCGCGGGTCGCATTTCACCCTCTCCCCTTGCGGGAGAGGGTGGCGAGCTCGGCAGCGCAATTGCGCGCCTGAGCGAACCGGGTGAGGGGTCTCGAGTGCTACCCCTCACCCAAATGAGTTTGGGGTTGGCTGTGGAATGGCCCTCTCCCGCAAGGGGAGCGGGCGCATCAACGGACAGCTCGCTTGAGGATCGAGAAAGAGCAGAGAATGCCGATCAAGTACGATGAGTTGATGGCGCTGAAGAATCTCGATCAGCGCTTTGCCTATGGCGACCGGGAGGTGATGCTCTATGCCTATGGCATCGGCATGGGCGCCGATCCGATGGACGAGAAAGAACTCGCCTTCGTCAACGAAGCGGCCGCCGTTCCGCGCCCGCTGAAAGTCGTGCCGACCTTTGCTTCCGTCGCGGCTTGGGGCGCCAGTCCCGGCGAGATGAATCTCAACCGCGTGATGGTGGTCGACGGCGAGCGCGACATCACCTTTCACCGTCCGTTGCCGGTCGCGGAAAAGCTCCTGGTCGATTCACGCGTGCTCGCGGTGTTCGACAAGGGCAAGGACAAGGGCGCGGTGATCCGGCATCAGACCGTTCTCAAGAACGAAAAGGGCGAGGAGCTCGCGACGCTGGTCGCTTCGCGTTTCGCCCGGGGCGACGGCGGCTTTGGCGGACCTTCCGAAGGTCAGCCCGAACCGCACAAGGTGCCGTCGCGCAGCCCTGACCGCTCCGTCGATATTTCGACCCGTCCCGATCAGGCCCTGATCTACCGGTTGTGCGGCGACCGCAATCCATTGCACTCCGATCCTGAATTTGCCCGGCGCGCCGGGTTCTCGCGGCCGATCCTGCACGGCATGTGCACCTTTGGGATCACTTGCCGCGGGATCCTGCAAACCTATGCTGACTACGACGCAAGCGCCTTCAAACAGCACGCCGCGCGGTTTTCCTCGCCGGTCTATCCCGGCGAAACCGTGACGCTGGACCTGTGGAAGGACGGCAATGTGATCTCGTTCGAGGCGCGGGTGAAGGCGCGCGAGGCGGTCGTGATCCGCAGCGGCAAGACGGTGTTGGGGTAAAAGAGGGAGAGCGCGATGGGATTGCTCGACGGCAAGGTGGCGCTGATCACCGGCGCGGGCGGGGGCCTGGGCGAAGCCTACGCCAAACTGTTTGCGCGCGAGGGCGCAGCCGTCGTGGTCAACGACCTCGGCGGCCCCCGCGACGGCTCCGGCGCCGACCTCTCGATGGCCGAGAAGGTCGTCGCGGCGATCAAGGCCGAGGGCGGCCGGGCGGTCGCCAATGGCGCCGATATCTCGACCCTGGCTGGCGGCCAGTCGGTGTTCGACGACGCGATCAAGCATTTCGGCCGCGCCGATATCCTCGTCAACAATGCCGGCATCTTGCTCGATCAGACCTTTGCGAAGGCGACTGAAGCCGCCTTTGACAAGGTGCTCAAGGTGCATCTGAAAGGCACGTTTTGCACGACGCAACCTGTGTTCCGGTGGATGCGGGAGAATGGCGGCGGCGTCATCGTCAATACGTCCTCGACCTCCGGTCTGATCGGCAATTTCGGCCAATATAA
Organism: Bradyrhizobium sp.; assembly: GCA_035483915.1. Classification (GTDB taxonomy): domain Bacteria; phylum Pseudomonadota; class Alphaproteobacteria; order Rhizobiales; family Xanthobacteraceae; genus Bradyrhizobium. Next base: position 2,281 of record DATHPL010000586.1, on the reverse strand, counting down.
TTACGGCGCCGCCAAAGGCGGGATCTGGGGCCTGTCGAACGTGCTCGCGATCGAGGGCCGCAAATACAACATCCGGGTCTGGACGCTGGCGCCAGGCGCGCTGACGCGTATGACCGAGGATCTGCCGCGCTATAAAGAAAATCCCGGCATGGCGCTCGGCCCGGACGGCATCGCGCCGGCCGTGCTATATATGGTCAGCGACCTCTCGGGCGACCAGACCGGCAAGGTGCTCGGCGTCTCCGGCCCGCGCGGCGTGCGCGAAATGCGCATGATGGAAATGGAAGGCTGGAAGCCGCCGTTCACTGGCTGGAAGGCGGAAGATATCGTGACGCATGCAAGCGAGATTTTCTTCTCCGAGGAGGAGATCAGGAAATCGGCGCGACGGACCTGACAAAAAGGAAGAAGACGCAGATGACAAAACTCACCCACGAAGCCAAAGGCACTTTTGCGATCGCGCCGACGCCGTTTCATGACGACGGCCGGATCGACGAGAAATCGATCGACCGGCTGACGGATTTCTACGGCGAGATCGGCTGCGCTGGCATCACGGTACTCGGCATCATGGGGGAGGCGCCGAAGCTCGAAGGCGCTGAGGCCGAAGAAATCGCCAAGCGCTTTGTGAAGCGCGCCAAGAACATGCAGATCATCGTCGGCGTCTCCGCGCCGGGATTTGCCGCCATGCGGTCGCTAGCGCGGGCCTCGATGGATGCGGGCGCGGCCGGCGTGATGATCGCGCCGCCGCCCGCTTTACGCACCGATGATCAGATTACCGGCTATTTCAAGCAGGCCGTGGAAGCGATCGGCACCGACATTCCCTGGTGTTTGCAGGACTATCCGCTGACGCTGAACGTGATCTTCACGCCTGGTGTGATCCGCAAGATCGTGATGGACAATCCTTCCTGCGTGATGCTCAAGCATGAGGACTGGCCGGGTCTGGAAAAAATTTCGACGCTGCGCGGTTTCCAGAAGGACGGCTCGTTACGGCCGCTGTCGATCCTGACCGGCAATGGTGCGACGTTCCTCGATTTCGAGATGGAGCGCGGCGCGGATGGCGCCATGACCGGCTATGCCTTCCCGGAAATGCTGATCGATGTCGTGCGGCTGTCGAAAGAAGCGCGCCGCGATGCTGCGCATGACCTGTTCGACGCGCATCTGCCGCTGATCCGCTACGAGCAGCAGCCGGCGATTGGCCTGGCGGTGCGGAAATACGTGCTGCAAAAGCGCGGCATCATTGCCTCTAGCGCGCAGCGCAAGCCGGGCTCGAGCATTACGGCGACGGCGAAAGCGGAGGTGGACTATCTGCTGTCGCGTGTCGCCCGGGTCGATCGCCGCGCTAACCTGCAGCCGCAATCAAGCGCGGCAGGCTAATTTCGTGGCTGAAGCGGCCGCCGCGCGTCCGGCCTCGACCATTCTCTTGCTGCGCGACGGCGCTTCGGAAGAAATCGAGGTCTTCATGATGGTGCGCCATCACGAGATCGAGTTCTCTTCGGGCGCGCTGGTGTTTCCCGGCGGCAGCGTCGATGCCAGCGATCGCGATATCATCGCGCGGCCCGAACTTTATACCGGTGGCGAGGGGTGCGATCCGGCCGAATTGAGTTTCAAGATCGCGGCGGTCCGAGAGACCTTCGAGGAAAGCGGCATTCTGCTGGCACGCCCTCGCGGTTCAAATGAGTTGGTCGAGGCGAAACAAGCGGCGCACATTGAGGCCCGTCACCGTGTGGCGCTCTCCGAACGGAAGACGACTTTTCTTGAAGTGCTCGCCGACAGCGGCATGGTGCTCGCCCTCGACGCGCTCGTGCCCTATGCGCGCTGGATCACGCCGGAAGGCATGCCGAAGCGGTTCGACACCTGGTTCTTTCTGGCGGCGGCCCCTCCGGAACAGCTTGGCGCGCATGATGGCCGGGAATCGATCGACTCGCTCTGGCTGTCGCCGCGTGAGGCGGTTGCGGGAGGCGAGAGCGGACGGTTCAAGCTTCCGTTTCCAACCACGCGCAACTTGATCAAGCTCGGCAAGCAGCCAAATGTGCGAGCAGCCCTCGACGAGGCACGAGGGAAACCTGTCGTCACTGTCATGCCGGTGCTAACGAGGCTGAATGGTGGACGCCAGCTTCGCATTCCGCTGGAGGCGGGCTACGACGGAGAATTGTTTGAGATGTGAAAGGAAGCGTATAACGATCTCACAGTTCGACCGATGACGAAGCATTGTCTCGCCTTGACCATGTAGGCCTTTGCTCTCAGTGGCGAGAGGGAGCATCGGCGCAACCATGACAGAGGCAATGAC
>DATHPL010000585.1:0-3848 GCA_035483915.1 Bradyrhizobium sp. | reverse complement strand
ATGGCGACGAACGGCGCATCGGGCGCGTGACGTTGCCGTTCGCGGCAGAACAGTTCGATGTCGCCGATCACCTCGATGCCGGCCTGGCGTGCCATCAGCACGCTCCAATGCGGCGTGGGATGGGTGAGCGGCGCGCCCGGGGTCAGGATCAGCGCGGCAAAACGCGACCAGTTCACCGTGCGCAGGTCGGCGGTGACGAAGCCGGCTTTCGCGGCTTCGGCCAGCCGCTCGGTGCCGTCGTCGCCTGCGATCACTTCGGCGCCGCCGGCCTTCAGCGCATGACAGCTCGCCAGCCCCGAGCCGCCAAGGCCGAACACCGCAACCGTCTTGCCCGCAAAGGAGGTGACGGGGATCAAGTGGTCACCGCAGCTTCAGGGTCGAGAGGCCGGCGAGCGCCAGCATCACCGAGATGATCCAGAACCGGATCACAATCTGCGGCTCGGTCCAGCCCAATTGCTCGAAGTGATGGTGGATCGGCGCCATCTTGAAGATGCGTTTTCCGGTGAGCTTGAAGGAGGCCACCTGAACGATCACCGAGACCGCCTCCAGCACAAACAGGCCGCCGATCACGGCGAGCACGATCTCGTGCTTCACGGCCACCGCGATCGAACCGAGCATGCCGCCAAGCGCGAGCGATCCCGTGTCGCCCATGAAGATCGAGGCCGGCGGCGCGTTGAACCACAGGAAGCCGAGGCCAGCGCCCAATACCGCGCCGCAAATCACGGCGAGTTCACCGGTGCCGGCCACGTAGTTGATCTGCAAGTAATCCGAGAACACCGCGTTGCCGGTGAGATAGGAGATCATGCCGAAGCTCGCGGCCGCGATCATGACCGGCACGATCGCCAAGCCATCGAGGCCATCGGTAAGGTTCACCGCATTGCCGGCGCCGACAATGATGAAGGCGCCGAACACCGCAAAGAACCAGCCGAGGTTCAGCGCCACGTCCTTGAAGAAGGGAATCACGAGCGAGGTCGAGAACGGCTCGCGCCCCAGCCGCACCAGCGCATAGCAGGCCGCAAGCGCGATGATGCCTTCGAGCAGCAGCCGGATGCGGCCCGCGAAACCGCTATGCGTCTGCTTGGTGACCTTCAGGTAGTCGTCGTAGAAGCCGACGATGCCGAAGCCGAGCGTCACCGCCAGCACGATCCAGACATAGGGGTTGAGCGGGTTCGCCCACAGCACGGTCGAGACCACGAGTCCGGACAGGATCATCAGCCCGCCCATGGTCGGCGTGCCTTTTTTGGTGAGATGAGACTGCGGGCCGTCGGTGCGAATCGGCTGACCTTTACCCTGGCGAAGCCGCAAGTGGTCGATGATCCAGGGACCGAACAGAAAGACGAACAGCGCGCCGGTCACCATCGCCCCGCCGGTGCGGAACGTGATGTAGCGGAACACGTTCAGAAGGCTGCGCAGGAAGGCAAGCGCCGGAACCGTGTTGGAAAGATCGATCAGCCAGTAAAACATCTAGTGGTCCGATTCTCGCGTTTCAGCACGCACTTTTACAAATGTTGGAATCAAAGGACCACTGGCAAATATAGGTTTCTGGTGGAGCTTTGGATTTGACATTCGCTTTTTGAACGCGTGGCCGGTGTGGCGGCCTCTGACGTTCCTTTCAGTGCCCCCGCGAGTTCTTCGAAGGAACATCAGAGTCAAAGCCACACCAGAATCATATGGTTGCTAGTGTCCCTTTGGTTCTGACATTCGTAATAGTGCTCGCCGCCATGTAATACGAATGTCAGAACCAGAACACTAGATGGGCAGCAAAATGCCTATACCGCGGCTTCGTCGAACGCGGCCTTGCCGGGGAAGCGCTTCTCGAGCGCGGTGACGATGGTTTTCATCTTTGACCCGAACGAGCCTTTGACCATGACGGCATCGCCGGCACGAATCGCGGCGAGGACCTGCGCTTCGAGACTAGCCGCGCTATCGGCATAGCCGCCTTGTTTGCCCGCGGAAAGACCGTCCCAGAGGTTACGCATCATTGGGCCACAACAAAACACCAAGTCGATATGATCGGCCTTGATGGCGTCATTCAGGCCGGCATGCAATTGCGCACTGGTCGGGCCCAATTCGAGCATATCGCCCAAGACCGCGATCCGCCGCCCGTGCAGGCCGATCTTGGCGCGGCCAAGGACGCTCAAGGCCGCCGCCATCGATGCCGGGTTGGCATTATAACTCTCGTCAATCAGGGTGACTTCGCCACCGGGCACCACAAGCGTCTGCCGCACGCCACGGCCGGCAGCCGGCTCCAGTTGCGACAGCGACAGCGAGGCCAGCGCAAGGTCGGCTCCCGCCAACGAAGAGGCGGCGAGCACCGCCAGCGAATTCATCGCCATATGACGTCCGGGCATGCCGAGCTTGTAGGTGACCTCGTGGCCAAGAATATTGGCATGCACCGCCGAACAGGTCGCGTGAAGTGAAATATCAAGCAGCCGGGCTTCGGCGCGCTTGTTGGCGCCAAAGGAGACGATGCGCGAGATCCCACACTTCCTGGCCTGACGGCTGAGGCGGGCAAATTGCGAGTTGTCGTGGTTGAGCACCACGGCGCCATCAGGCTCGACGCCTTCGAAGATTTCCGCTTTGGCGTCCGCAATCGCCTCGATGCCGGAAAAGAATTCCAGATGCACCGGCTCGACAGTGGTGATGATGGCCACATGCGGCCGTACCATCTTCACCAGCGGCTCGATCTCGCCGGCGTGATTCATTCCGATCTCGAACACCGCAAACCGCGCGTCGGCCGGACAGCGCGCCAGCGACAACGGCACGCCCCAATGATTATTGAACGACGCCACTGAGGCATGGGTCTGCCCCTGCGCCGAGAGCACGTGCAGCAGCGCTTCCTTGGTCGAGGTCTTGCCGACCGAGCCCGTGACCGCAATCACCTGTGCTTGCAACCGCAAGCGCGACGCATGCGCCAGATCGACCAGCGCCGCCAGCACGTCGTCGACCACGAGCAGCGGTCCATCGGACGCGAATTTGTCGGCTTGCGCCTTTTCCACGACCGCGAGCGCGGCGCCGGCTTTCAAGGCCGCGGCCACAAAGTCATGACCGTCATGCACCGCGCCTTTGATGGCGAAATACGCCTCGCCCGGTTGAAGCGTGCGGGTATCGATCGAAATGCCTGATATCGTCTGCGGCAACGCGCCGTTGCTCCCGGCGCGCATTGCCGCGGCCATCGCATCCGAAGTCCATAACGGCAGTGCGCTCATGCGACGGACTCCGCCAAAGCGGCAGCGACCGCGTCGTGATCGCTGAACGGTAGCACGCGATCGCCGATGGTTTGTCCGGTCTCGTGGCCCTTGCCGGCGATCAAGAGCACATCGCCCTTCTTGAGCCCCGCAATGGCCTTGCCGATCGCTTCAGCGCGGTCCCCGATTTCCTTGGCGCCCTTGGCGGCGGCGAGGATCGCTGCGCGGATCGCCGCCGGATTTTCGCTGCGCGGATTGTCGTCAGTGATGATGACTTCATCGGCGTTCTCGGCGGCGATCGCGCCCATCAAAGGTCTTTTTCCCGCGTCACGGTCGCCGCCCGCGCCGAACACGACGATGAGTTTTCCTGATGCATAAGGCCGCAAGGCCTGCAGCGCTTTCGCCAGCGCATCGGGCTTGTGCGCGTAATCGACGAAGATCGGCGCACCCTGATATTCGCCGACACGTTCCAGCCGCCCCTTGGCGCCCTCGAGTTGTTCGAGCGCGGCGAAGACCCGGTCAGGATCGCTACCGGTGCCGATCGCAAGGCCGGCCGCGACGACTGCGTTCTCGATCTGGAACTCGCCGACCAGCGGCAGATGGACCATATAGCGACGCCCGCGATGGATCAGTTCGAGCCGCTGCGTGAAACCGTCGATG
>DATHPL010000584.1:0-3779 GCA_035483915.1 Bradyrhizobium sp. | reverse complement strand
GTGCCGGTGATGTATTTGGCCTTCTCACTCGCGAGGAACGCGACCGCATTGGCGATGTCGTCCGGCTTGCCATAATGACCCAAGGCCATGAACTGCCGGAGCGCGTCGCCGAACGGGCCGTGTGCCGGATTCATGTCGGTGTCGATCGAGCCGGGCTGCACCAGATTGACCGTGATCTCCTGCGGACCGAGCTCGCGCGCCAGCCCCTTGGTGAAGGCGACCAACGCCGACTTCGTTGCCGAATACACTGTCAGCACGGGGGCGGGGACGCGATCGGCAAAGTAGCTACCGATGGTAATGATGCGGCCGCCTTTGCCGAGGTGAGCCAGCGCCACCTTGCTGGCGACGATCGGCGAGCGGACATTCACATCAAGCAGCGCGTCGATGTCTGCGATCGAATTGTCCTTCAATCCGCCGACCCGAAGAATGCCGGCATTGTTGACGAGGATGTCGAGCCCGCCGAGCTCTCTTACCGTCTTCTCGATTGAAGCCTGGACGGCTGACACGTCCGCGCTGTCGGCCTGGATGGCGATGCCTTTGCGGCCGTGGTCCCGGATGGCTTTGACGACCTCGTTGGCGAGATCGGCCGACTTCTCATAGGTGATGGCGACATCCGCGCCTTCCGCTGCCAGCGTTTTTGCGATGGCCGCACCAATTCCCCGGCTTGCGCCTGTGACCAGAGCCAGTTTTCCTTGTAATAACATGATCTTGCTCCATTATGTAACGATCAACACAGAATACATAGTCTATTGATCGGCGGGATCAAATGACTTATGTGTTACTCGTTACAGAAAGGATGGAAATAGTGGTGATCGGGCGGCCCAGGGAATTTGATCGCGAAACGGCGCTTCAGGCCGCGATGCTGGTGTTCTGGCGCAAGGGTTTTGCGGCAACGTCGATGAACGACCTGTGCGACGCGATGGGCATCCGCTCGCCGAGCCTCTACGCGGCGTTCGGCAGCAAGGAAGCGCTCTATCTCGAAGCCATGGAGCATTACGTAAAGACCGTCGGGCCCACGATCTGGGACAAGCTGGCGGCGACGAGCGCGCGCGACGGCGTCGAGAAGATGCTGCTGGCTGCGACCGAGATCCTGCCTGAAACCGGGCCGATGCCGGCGGGCTGCATGGCGGTGCTGGGAGGTGTCGGCGACGAATGGCCGGCCGCGGTCGCCGACGTCGTCAGAGAAGTCCGTCTCGAAATGCTCGGCAATTTGCAGTCGCGTCTGAAAACCGCCGTGACGGAGGGCGAACTGCCCGCTGCAGCCGACGTCGATCGCCTCAGCCGATTCTATCTCAGCGTTTTTCAGGGCATGGCGCTTCAGGCGCGCGATGGCGCCACCTCTGAAGAGCTGAAAGGCGTCGCCGCATCGGCGATGTTGGCCTGGCCGGGGGAGGGGTGAAGGGAAGCTACAAGGCAGGAAGAGTATTTCGGGGGGCTACAGCCAGCCAACCAAAAAGAATACCGCCGGGACCGTCGCGTTGCCCGGAACCAGAACGGCAAGCGCGAGCTTGTAGTCATAGTCCGTGAACGAGGCGGTAACTCTATTCCGGCAGTATTCAATACCGAAAGCCAAGCGGCTTCGTTCATTCGCGCTCGTGTCGCGAAGGGAACGGTTCTGCACGCCGACGAAGCCGGATCATGGGATAACCTTCATGAGCGTTTCAAGGTCAAGAGAATCAATCATCAGGAGGCATACAGCCTCGATGGCGCTTGCGCTAACATGGCTGAGGAATACGTCTCCCGGCTCCATCGCGCTGAAATCGGCATCCACGACCACATCGCGGGCGCGTACCTCCTCTGCTCTCCGCAAGAGTCATCGTGACGTGAAGATAACCGCCGCATAAGCAACGGCGATCACGTGACCTGCGACCGCCGCTCATAGTCGGTCTGTACTTGTCAACTGTATAAGTCCGCTCGTCACGACACTCACTGAAACAAATCACCACACTCGCTCATCGAATTCAGCGCTATCGTCAGCGCGATTCGTTTGGACAGTCCCCGCTACAACGCTCCCTGCGGATCAAACCGGCTCCAGTGAACTTTTGCCCACTGGAGCCGGTTTTTATTTTCGACTGCGCGTCGCCTCGCGCCGGCGAGGCAGCGAGCAACGGCAGCCGCGAACAAGAGGATGGCGATGGGACGGCCGGCCATTCAAGAGGCCGCGCCTTTACTCCGGCGATTGCAGTCCGGGCGAATTGGCCCAATCGTGCAGATGTGAGGCTGTCTCCGCCTGACGAATCTTGCGTAGCGCGGCGTCCCTTTCGGGACCGGGCGGGAGCAGCAAGGCCTTCTTGCGTTCGTCCTCCGCGAAGGCGCTCAGCCGTTCTTGGAAGGACGCCGAGTCTTTCGGACGATCCATCACACTATCCTCCGTCTACCAGGCGGCCATATGCCGATGGTGGAAACATTTTGAAATGTGATGTCGGGACAGGCCAGCGGATTATTAGAGCGATCCGATCTTCTTTTAGGAACGATTCGCCTCACTCCAGATCCGACGATTAACGACGCGGGTCAGCGCTTTGCGAGTCGAACGTTCGCGACTTCACGTCAGCGCCATCTCGCGGCGAAGCGCTGCCGCGGCCGGATCGAGCGGCACGACTTCGGTCGGGAGGTCCGGCGCCGCGTCCATCGAATCCTTTTCCACGATCCGGTAGCCGCATTCGTCGAGTTCGGCGATCGCCCGATCGGCCAGGTCGAGATCATGCGTCGGCAGGATGTGAGCGATGGCTTCGCTCGGCGAAATCTTCGACATTTCAACGGTCTCCCAACAAATTGGTGCATTGCAATAACTCGCGTGCGGCCGCCAGGTTCCCGCCGTAAGGTGGGTGTCAGCATGAGTGTCTAGCCTCGCCTCAGGCAGGGTTTTGCAGGTGGAGCACTTCACGATGTCGAGCATTCAAGGTGAGAGCTGGATGCTCGCCGCCGACATCATCGTCTTCGTGTCGCTGGTCGCGGCGGTGTGGCGCCGCAGCTAAGCGGCCGCGTGCTCACACTCTTCGATGTACGGCCATTATTGCTGCGGCTTGGTGCAGAGGATCACGGCCTGCGGCGGATCGCTCTGGCCCGGCTTGGTATCGCAGCTCGCGCCACTCTCGCCCATGGTCCGCGGCGACTGCGCGGCCTCGCCAACCTTCACGACGCAGGTGGCCGCGATCATGATTTCCTCGGTGCCGCACAGCGCCGGTTTGGAAATTCCGTTGTCGACCGCCGAGCGCACCACTCTAAACGGCAGCGGCGGTGAAACGCCGTCGCGTCCATCTTTTCCGGGTGCACCGGCGACGCCTTGAGGTCCGGGCGCGCCGGCCGGTCCGGCAGGGCCGGCCTCGCCCTTGTCGCCCTTGTCACCTTTATCGCCCTTGACGCCGCATCCGCTCAAGGCGAGGGCGGCGAGCAGGACGCACATCATCAGTGTCGGCTGTTTTTTCATGACGGGAACCCACCAGAGGAAAGCGAGCGCTAACCCGCGACCGGCTCTTAAGTTCCGTGATGAAGTCAGCGACTGACCGCGTTCATGCGACGTCGGTGGAAAGCGTGATGCTCTTCCAGGCATCGAACTCGGCTTGCAGCGATTTCATTTTTTCTTCCACCAGCCGCGCGGCGTCGCTGCCGAGCAACAGATGCGCGGGCGGATCGTCGGAGAGCGCCACCTTCAGCATCGCCTGCGCGGCCTTCTTGGGGTCGCCGACCTGCCGGCCGCTCATCTCGAGGCGACGTTTGCGGATCGGCTCGATGATCGCATCGTAATCGCCGATTGATCGTTCGGCGCGCACCATCGATCG
>DATHPL010000583.1:0-4975 GCA_035483915.1 Bradyrhizobium sp. | reverse complement strand
TCCGGCGACCTGATGTTCTGCTGGAACACGACGAACTCGTCGCCGCCGAACCGCGCCACGAAATCCTCCGGGCGCAACATGGCGCGCAGGCGATCGGCAACCGCGCACAACAGCTGATCGCCACAGGGATGGCCGAGCGTGTCGTTGACCTGCTTGAACTGGTCGAGGTCGATGAACAACAACGCCGACATCTGACCGACGCCGTGCGGCGTCGCCAAAAGATGCTCGATCTCGTCGCGGAAATTAACCCGGTTCGGCAACCCCGTCAGTTCGTCATAACGCGCCAGATGCGTAATCCTGGCCTCGGCGTTGCGCCGCTCGGTGACGTCTTCCAGCAGGACGACGGCGCCGCCGTCGGCCATTGGCTGGAATGCCCACGACAGCGAACGGCCTCGCGCCACGTCGGGATCGGTCGTGATGATTCCCTTTGCCTGCGGATTTTCGATTTCGGCAAGGATCATTTTTCCGCTCGCTTCCGAGAGCGATCCCGCATCGACGCAGGCCGAGAGAATACCGGAAGCACTCGGGCGCAAATGCGCCAAATCCGCCGGCAGCTTCATCATTTCGCCGAAGCGATGGTTCATCACCGCCAGATGCCCGTCGCTGGTGAACATGCACAGGCCATGCGGCATATTGTTCAAGGCGGTATCGAACCGCGTGGCCAATGCTGCTTCCCTCATGCTGGAGGTCAGCGCATCGACGAAAATCGCATTGAGGCTGAGGTTGATGTACTTCAATCCGACGAAGAACAACGCCAGCAGGAGCCCGAGCCCGCTATAATAGGCGTCGCCGTGCAGGATCAGCGCCAGCGCCAGCGGCGCGCAGGCAAACACGATATGACGCTGAATGATCCACGGGCGGGCATAGTTGCGCCCGGCACTCGCGGCCGTGTACCCGATCGTAACGGAGGCGCACAGCATGTGAGCGACAGCGTCGTCGCTGCCGAGCACCACCACAAAGCACCAAAGGCCGAGCGAACTGGCGTAAAGGTCCGCCAGATTCTTGTAGCTGTTTTCCCACCACGGCGCGCGCTCGGGGGTGAGCGGGGAAATGCGCCGCTCGAGTTCGTATTTGCGCATTTGCATGGCGCGCGCGACACCGACGATCGAGATCCAGATCGCACACGGCCAGACCATGTGATTGCCGGTCTTCAGCGCCGTCATGACCGCGACAATGGTCGCACACAATGTGCCGGCCAATGTCGGGACGAAATTCTGAAACAGCGAATCGACGAGCGCCGCATAGATCGACGGCGGCAGCTCCTCTCGATTGCTTCGCTTTTTCTGGTCGAACAATTGCATGCTGGCGCGGACCGCGGACCTCGTTTCGCCAGCGAAGTCTTACCCGCCGCCGGTGAAGTCTTTCTGAGGGAACATCGTTACCGGGACGTTGTTTTTTGTCCCGCCGCCGAAAATCTGCCCACTGAATCAGCAGGCTAGGCAAGGTTTGCCGGTCGCCTTTACGGCGACTCCAGCGATTCCCGCGTTAACCATCTTTAGGACAGGAGCGGCGACCAGGCTGGATCGGAGGCAAATCCCGGCGTGGGCTCGCGCTGCTCGAAGCGTCCGGAGATATCTACCGTGAACAAGGACGGCCCGCCATTGCCGCCGGGATCGCGGAAAAACATCAACACACGCCCGTTCGGCGCAAAGGTCGGTCCCTCATTGTGGAAACCGGAGGTAAGAAGCCGTTCGCCCGATCCATCGGGCTTCATGATGCCGATGGAGAATTGCCCTCCGCCCTGCTTGGTGAACGCGATGTAGTCGCCGCGCGGCGACCACACCGGCGTCGAGTATTGGCCATCGCCGAAGGAAATGCGCTGGGCCTGGCCGCCGCTCGCGGGCATCACATAGATCTGCGGCTTTCCGCCACGATCGGACTCGAAGCAGATCTGACTGCCATCGGGCGCGTAGGACGGTGAGGTATCGATCGCCGGCGTGTCGGTCAGGCGCGTGGTCGATTTCGACCGCAGGTCCATCACGAACAGATTTGAGTTGCCGCCCTGCTGCAGGCTCATGATCACGCGCTGGCCATCCGGCGAGAAGCGCGGTGAAAAACTCATGCCGGGAAAATTGCCGACGATTTCGCGCTGCCCGGTTTCGATGTTGAGCAGGTAGACGCGCGGATCGCCCTGACCGAACTCCATGTATGTGATTTCCTGGGTCGAGGGCGAAAAGCGCGGCGTCAGCACCAGATCGCTGCCGCGGGTCAGATAACGGACATTGGCGCCATCCTGATCCATCAGCGCCAGCCGCTTGATGCGCCGCTCCTTGGCGCCGGTCTCGTCGACGAACACGACGCGGCTGTCGAAATAGCCCTTCTCGCCGGTCATACGCTCGTAAATCTGGTCGGAAATGATGTGAGAAATCCGCCGCCAGTTCTCCGGCTGGGTGAAATATTGTTGGCCGGCCAGCGGCTGGCCTGTCGCGACATCCCAAAGCCGGAATTCGGCCTTCAGGCGCCCGTCCCCTTGCCGCGTCATGCGGCCGGTCACCAGCGCCTGGGCGTTGATGCTTTTCCAGTTGTTGAACTGCGGCACTACGTCGAAGTTGACGACCTTTTCGAGGTAGGCGGCCTGATCGATCGGCGCGAACAACCCGCTGCGCCTCAGATTGTTGGTGATGACCTGGGTCACGCCAGCGCCGACCTCACCATCCGATGGCGTGCCAGCGGCGAAGTTGGGAATCGCGATCGGTACCGGCGCGAAATCGCCTTCTTGAATTGGAATGCGCTTTTGGGCCTGCGCGAAACGAACCGGGGCGCCTGCAAGCAGGCCAACCGCAGTTATACCGGAAACGAGTTGCCGGCGGTTCGGACGAAACGTCATCTGGCGCGATGTATCTTTGTCGGTCATGTGCTGGGTTTCATTTCATATACGCGGATCGTAACGCCCACGTTTCAGCTCTTTCTCTCGGTGAACACCGGCGCAAAAAACTTCCATTCCTCGAAATAGGCAGCAGGAAGATTATACGGCTGGCATTCGATGATCGCGCGAAGCGCGCTCTCCTGATAGACGCGAAGATAAGGCGTCGCCGGCGTACCCTCGGGCACAGGAACCGTCTCCAGCGTACCGTCGCGCTTCAACCTGATCGAGAAGGCGGCTTCCGGATTCTGGCTCTCGATTCCGCCATAGGGCTTTTTCCAGCAGCGCTCGACCTGCTGCCGGAACATCGCGCCCCAGGTGGCGGAATTGTCTGCCGAAGAGCCCTTGGCGGTGCCAAGCGCCGCGTTGGAATTGAGCGTATCGCCGGTGACGGCCTGGCGCGACGGATCGCGTTTGTCGAGCAGTGCTGCGATCTTGGTCTGATCGAAGGTGCGATCCTTCGGCTTTGGCGGTTGTGGCGGCGGCTTTGCGGCCTCGGTCACCGGCTTCTGTGGCTTTTCCTTCTTCAAGGCCTCCGCGATCGGATCGGTCGTATCCGGCTTTTTCTCGACCGGCTTCGGCTCTTCCTTCGGCTTGGCCTCGGCGACGGGCTTCGGCGGATCGGGTTTCTTTTCGACCGGCTTTTCGACCGGCTTCGGTGTTGGCGGCGGCGTGGTGTCGGTGACGACAGGCGCCTTCTCAGTGATCTTGCCCACCGCGTCGTCGACGGGCGGCTTGGCCTCGGCGACTTTCTCCACCAACGGCTTGGGATTTTCTTTCTTGCCCGTCTTCAGGCCGGCCATGACATGCGAGAGCTGATCGGCGGAAATCACGTCGACGGCGACCGTCTCTTCCTCCGGCATCACGAAGGCCTTGGTCGAAAACGAAAGCAGTCCCCACCCGAGCACGAGAATGTGCAGGACAACCGACGCAATCAGTGTCTTTTCGATCTTGCCCTTCAAGTCAGGTCTTCCGTTTCGATCCAGACGTCGCTTCGCCCGTCACTCCCTCAGGAACCCTGCTCGGGGATGATGACGATATTGGCCTTGAATCCGGCGGTCCGGATCTGCCCGAGCAATTTCATCATATCCGTGTAGCAGACATCCTTGTCGCCGCGCAGGTAAACCACGCTTTCGGCCTCCGACCGCGTTTCGCGGATGGCCTTGATTTTAGGCAACAAATCGGCGGCCGCAACCGGCGCATCCCCAAGATAAAGCTCGACATTCGAGTTGCAGCTGCCGTTGGTGCGTTTGACCGACAACGTCAGCGGCGGCGTGTTGGAGGCGATCGATTTGCCACCGCTGGCGATCGGCAGGTCGATATCGATGTTCGAGGTCATCAGCGGCGCCGCCACCATGAAGATGATGAGCAACACCAGCATCACGTCCACCATCGGCGTGACGTTGATTTCCGCCATCACGGCGGCGCGTCGGCCGCTGCGGCGCCCGCCACCGGATGAGCCTGCCATGTTCATCGCCATGTTTCGGTGCTCACATTAATCTCGATGTCGATACTCACCCGCGCTCATCGATCTGACGTGACAGAATGGCGGAGAATTCATCCGCGAAGCCTTCCAGCCGTTGGGCCTGCCGGTTCACCTCGGAGGTGAACTTGTTGTAGAAAATGGTCGCGGGAATGGCGGCGATAAGGCCGATGGCTGTGGCAAAAAGCGCTTCCGCGATGCCAGGCGCAACCACGGCCAGCGAAGTGTTCTTCGAAGCGGCGATCGACTGGAAGCTCGACATGATGCCCCAGACGGTTCCGAACAGGCCGACAAATGGTCCCGCGGAGCCGACGGTGGCAAGCACTAGAAGCCTGCGTTCCAGCCGCTCGATTTCACGCGCGATCGATACATTCATGACCTTTTCGATCCGCATCTGAAGGCCGGCGAAGGACCGTGCCTGGCTTTCAAACGAGCGTTTCCACTCGCGCATCGCGGCCACGAAGCAGGCCGCCATCGATTGCGTCGGTTTGGCCGCCAGCGTGCGGTAGAGTTCCTCGATCGACTGGCCGGACCAGAACGCCTGCTCGAAACGATCCATCGCCCGGCGGGTGCGCGAATAGAGAATGATCTTGTCGATCGCGATCGCCCAAACCCAGACCGAGCAGGAC
>DATHPL010000582.1:0-4549 GCA_035483915.1 Bradyrhizobium sp. | reverse complement strand
GAGGTATGGCGGATGATGAACGCCATCTTTTCGGGCGTGCAGAACGAGGCTGCAACGATCAGGTCGCCCTCGCCCTCGCGGTCGTCATCGTCGGTAACCACGACAAGTTCGCCCTGGGCAAAGGCATGCAGAACTTCCTGGATCGGATCGGCCATAGGTTCTCTCGTTTCGACGGGCGAGCATTAGCCCGGCGCGTTTGGCTATGCCAGCTTCAATACGCAGGGCAGAAAGGCTTTCCGGGCGTAGCGATGCGATGGCGACAAAGTCTCTTTATTTGAATAAGGTCGAACGCAATCAAGAACAAGGGAGCAAAGCGTCCATGAAGGCCGCACCATTCGACTTCACACCACTGCTGCCGGCCGGCCTGCCCGCCGCCACGGCAAAGTGGACGGGGTTAGCGAAATACAGCTTCGTCGGCGGCAACAACGACCCTGAACAGGTCCCGCTCGACGGTCTGATCAATGCGGTTAACGCCGTGCTGAGGCGCGAGGGCCGGACGCTTGCGACCTACGGACTGGAGAGCGGTCCGCAAGGTTACCGGCCATTGCGTCAATTTCTCTCTGCGAAACTGAAGCGCGACGGCGGAATCTCGTGCACGGCCGACGACATCCTGATCGTTTCCGGTTCACTTCAGGCGCTCGATCTGGTGAACGCCACTCTGCTCGCCCGCGGCGATACCGTCATCGTCGAACGCGACACCTATCAGGGTACGTTGAACCGGCTGACGCGGCTCGGGGTCAATACGATTGGCATTCCGCTCGATCAGGACGGCATGCGGATGGACGTTTTGGCCAACACGCTGGCCGATCTCAAAAGCCGCGGCGTCGCGCCGAAATATATCTACACCATCCCGACCGTGCAGAACCCGACCGGCACCATCATGCCGGAGTCACGGCGTCTCGAACTGCTTGGGCTCGCCGAACAATACGGCGTGCCGATCTTCGAAGATGACTGCTACGCCGACCTGATCTGGAACGGCGAACGCCCGCTTGCGCTGCATGCCATGAGCAAGACGGCCAACGTCATTCACATCGGCTCCTTCTCCAAATCGATCGCTCCTGCTCTGCGTGTCGGCTTCATCGTGGCGCCATGGGCGGCGCTGTCACGCATGCTGGCGTTGAAGACCGACGCCGGCAGCGGCGCGCTCGAGCAGATGGTGCTCGCCGAATATTGCTCGCCGCATTTTGAGGTCCACGTGCCGGCCTTGAGGCGCGGTCTGCGCGCCAAGCTCGATACGCTGATGGAAGCTCTCAACGAGCAATTCGGCACCACGGCGGAATTCGAGGAGCCGAAGGGTGGGATTTTCCTTTGGGTCAAACTTCCTGATCATGTCGATACGCTAAAACTCTATCAGGCCGCACTGGCCGCCGGCGTCTCGATCAATCCGGGCCCGGAATGGTCGACGGACAAAGCCTATGCCGGCTGTCGTTTGCGGTTATGTTTCGCAAGCCCGACGCATCAGCAAATCCGGGAAGGTATTGCGGCCCTTGCCGAAGTGTGCCGAAAGGAATTCGGCGTGCCGACGCGAATTGGCAATATCGAGATGGAATCCCGCGCATGAGCGGGTATCAGGCCCTGAGAGAGGCTTAAGGAGGCTGAAAATGGATGCGGCTGACCTTCGGATATTTCAATGTGTCGCGCGCTGCGGCAGCATGAACAAGGCCGCGCTTGAGCTCAACACCGTGCAGTCGAACGTCACCGCGCGCGTCAAGGCGCTGGAAGATGAGGTCGGGTTCGAGCTGTTCGAACGCACAAATCGAGGCGTTACGCTGACGGCGGCAGGCCGGCGGCTTCTGCCCTTCGCAAGCCGCGCCGCGCGCGTACTCGACGACGCCAGGCGGGCCGTCGCCGATCAGGGATTGCCCACGGGCCCACTGGTGATCGGTTCGCTCGAGACCACCGCGGCCTTGAGGCTGTCGCCGGTCCTGACCGAATTTGCCCTGGCGTATCCCGCGGTCGACCTCACCCTGCGCACCGGGACCTCCTGCGAGCTCATCGATCAGGTTCTCGATCACACCCTTGAGGGCGCCTATGTCTGCGGACCGGTGAACCATCCGGACCTGTTGGTCGAACCTTTTGTCAGGGAAGAGCTGGTGATCCTGACGGCTCCCTCCGTGGCCGACTTCGACGCACTCGCGGCCACGCCGGAGCTGAAGATCATCGTGCTGAAAATTGGATGTTCCTACCGCCTGCAGTTGGAGGCCCTGCTCGCCCGGCGCGGAATCGTCGGCGTCAGATGCCTGGAATTCGGCACGCTGGAGGCGATCTTCAGTTGCGTCAGCGCAGGCCTCGGCGTGACACTGCTGCCGAAGGCGCTGCTCGGTTCGGTATGGGATCGCAAGCGCGTCGGCATGCACACCTTGCCGAATACCGAAAAATGGGTCGATACGGTCTTTATCCTGCATCGCGAAGCCTATGCTTCGAGCGCGCTGCGCGCCTTTCTCGATCTGGCGAAACCAGCCACCACGCGCACCGCGGCGGCCGAGTAGATCTGCCCGATACGCCTTTTTACTGGCTATCACCGGCAACGATAGCCGTCATCGGATAAAACCGTTACCGGATGCGGTCCCGCTGTCATAGGGTCGTTACGACCCTTGGACAGCTGAACCGGACCAACACCATGCAAACCGATCGCGCCGCGGCACTGGCATTCGGCGGGCTGGCCGCGATGACCGCGGCGATCGGCATCGGCCGTTTCGTCTACACGCCGATCCTCCCGGCGATGCTGAGCGCGCTTGGCTGGAGCAAATCCGATGCGGGGCTGGTCGCATCGGCAAACCTGCTGGGTTATTTTGTCGGCGCATTACTGGCGGGCCAGCCGTTCGTGATCGCCCGGCCGAGGCCCTGGCTTCTGGCGGCACTGACGATCAGCGCCGTGTCGACCGCCGCCATGGCGCTCCCATCCGACATGGTCTCCTTCGTCAGCCTGCGCTTTATCGGCGGCGTTGCCAGCGCCTTTGCGATCGTATGTGCGTCCACCCTCGTTCTGGAGCGATTGTCGGCATCCGGACACGGGTCGCTGTCCGCCATTCAGTTCGCCGGCGTGGGCTTCGGGGTCATGATTTCGGCGGTCGCCGTTTCCGTCATGCTGGCGGCGGGCGCGAGCTGGCGGAGCCTTTGGATCGGCACTGGCTCACTTGCCATGCTGGCCACGGTCGCGGCCGCGCTGTTGATTCCGGCGGCGAAAGACGACGGCGCGCCGATGAAGGCCGACGCTCCCGGCGCGCCGCCTCCAGGGATGGGCGCCATGGTCGTGGCCTATGGCCTGTTCGGCTTTGGTTACATCATCACCGCAACGTTCCTGGTCGCCATTGTACGGCTGACAAACGAAGTTCGCGTGCTTGAACCCTGGGTCTGGACGCTGTTTGGCTTGGCCGCGATTCCCTCGGTGACGGTCTGGAATTGGCTGGGCAGGCGGATCGGGATCCTGAATGCCTTTGCCGCGGCTTGTACCATCGAGGCGATCGGCGTTGCCATCAGCGTCGAATGGGTGACGATCCCGGGTATCTGTCTTTCGGCGTTGCTGTTGGGTGGAACGTTCATGGGCATTACGGTGCTGGGTTTCATGGCCGGGCGAATGCTGTCGGCCGGACATCCTCACCGGGCCTTCGCGCGAATGACCGCGAGCTTCAGCGTCGGTCAGATGATCGGACCGACGCTGGCCGGCTTCCTGTCACAGTGGCTTGGCGACTTCCGCGTGGCGTCGCTGATTGCCGCTGCAGCATTGATCGTCGCAGCCATGCTTTCCGCCCGAACGTCATGGGTCGCGAGCGGTCACCTCACTGCGAACGGCGCCTGATACGGCCGGCCGAACGGCACGCCGTTGATGACGGTCTGCACCGGCTTCAACTGAACCTTGCCGTCGCGCTTGTTGTTGCGGGTGTCGACGAAAGTGACCGGACCCTCGACCACATCCATGATCGAGACATCGCCGGGCGCGCCGATCTGAAGCGTGCCGATCTTGGGTGCCCGGTTGATGATCTTGGCAGGCGCAATGGTTGCCATCGCCACCACCTGCTCCAGCGAGAAGCCCATCGCCATGAACTTGCCCATGACGTTGGGCAGGTAGGGCGTGCCCGGCGTGTTGCCCGAGAACACATGGATATCGGACGAGATCGTATCGGGTGTGCAGCCGGCAGGGATCGCGACTTCTGCCACCGTGAAATCAAAACTGCCGCCGCCATGGCCGACGTCGAAGATCACGCCGCGCTGCTTGGCGGCCAGCGCAGCCGGCAACAGCTTGCCGTCCTGCACGATATTGGTGAAGGCGCCGGCCATGTTCGGGAAACCCGAATAGGCATGGGTCAGAACGTCGCCCGGCCGCAGCAGGTTGAGAATATCGGTCATCAACTGAGGCGTTTCGACGCCGCCGATATGCACCATCATCTTGGCCGGCCAGCCGCACATCTCGCAGGCCTGGATGCCGCGCTTGAGCGGTTCGATGCCGTGCTTGAAGATGACGTTCTCCGACATCCGCACCTTGACGCCGATCAGGAAATCCTGGTTTTCGGCAAGCCCCATCGCGCAGGCTTCGACCTGCGCATTGTCG
>DATHPL010000581.1:0-16888 GCA_035483915.1 Bradyrhizobium sp. | reverse complement strand
CCGGAATTGAGCTGGATCCTTGCCTGCCGCGTGTGCAAGTTCGTCGACCATGCTTTCGACCGCCCAGAAGGTCCAGCCGGGTGCCACCGACCGCAACTGACCCGAAGGCGTGGCGGTCTGGGCCATCTCGTTGAGGATGGCGCGGACGTTGTGATTAGGCACGGTATAGAAGAAGTCCGCACCATTCACCGTGAACGCGTCAAGCGCCCCCTTCTTGTCGACCGAGGGCGACAGGAAAGCAGGAATGCCCCATCGCTTGGTCGGCCAGGCTGCTACCACGTCGTGGTTCATCGCGACCAGTCTGCCGTCGCCGTCCAGTCCGGCCTTGACCTTCTGGAACGTCAGCGGGCGCGAGAAGTCCATCGTCATGTCGTTTTCGCGCGTGTAGATGATCTTGACCGGCTTGCCGACGGCTTTCGACGCCTGCACTGCCGGCACCAGCATGTCGCCCTCGAGACGCCGGCCGAAGCCGCCGCCGAGCCACTGCTGATGCATCACGACAAACTTCGGATCGACGCCGGCAGCTCCCGCTGCGATCGCGCCGGAGCGTGTCGCAAACTGATTGCCGGTGTAGACGTGCCAGATGTCGCCCTTCTGCTCGGCCGTGGCCGTCATCGGCTCCATCGGCGCATGGATGTTGATGCTGGTGGTGTATTCGGCCTCCAGCACCTTCGCCGCCGTGCCAAAGGCAGCAGTCGTGTCGCCGTCCTTGACGAAGAACAGACCGGAGTCATCGAGCCCCTGAAGCCGCTTGGCTTCGGCCAACAAGGATGCGCTCGACAGTTTGGCGTTGGGGCCGCCGTCATAGCTGACCTTGAGCGCCTCGGCCGCCTTGGTCGCACCGGCAAAAGTATTTGCCACCGCTACCACCCAGCCGGTCGTCGACCCGGTCTTGTCGTCAAGGGTTACCGCCTTGATGAAGCCCGGTACTTTCTTCGCTTCGCTGTCGTCAACCGACTTCACCGTGGCGCCGTAGCGCACCGGTGGCGTCACGACCTTGCCGTAGACCATGCCCGGCAACATGACGTCGATGCCGTATTTGGTGGTGCCGTTGGTCTTGCCGGGAATGTCGAGCTGCGGAACCGAGACGCCGATCATGGTGTACTGGTCAGGTGTCTTCAGCTTGATCGCTTTGAGATCATCGGCAGAGAAAGTCTTGGTGATCTTGCCGCTCTTGACGACGTCGGCAAACGTCATCGACTTCTTCGACTTCGGATCCGTGATCGTTGAATCTCTCACGATCAGCTGACCGGCGGGGATGCCGCCCATCGCCGCCGCAGCGGCTTCCGTCAAGGCGATCCGCCCCGCCGCACCCGCGCGGCTCATCGCGTCGAAGTTCATCATGGTGCTCCAGCTACCGCCAGTGACCTGCGCGCCGAGCACGGGATCGTTGAACTTCGGATCGTTAGAGGAGAGCTGAACGCGCATGTCCTTCCAGTTCGCGCCAAGCTCTTCGCAAACCAACTGCGCCATGGTCGAGGCGATGTGCTGGCCCATGTCGGCCTTGCCGCTGGTGACCGTGACGATGCCGTCCGGCGCGATCGAATACCACACGCTTGGATCGAAATTGCCGGTCGCGGCAAAAGCCTCGTCTGCGCCGAGCAGGCCGGGCAGAGCCGAATAGCCGAGCGCGAGTCCTGCGGCCGCGGAGCCGACGAGAAACGAGCGGCGGCTCAGATCGGCCGGCTCGTGACGGGTGATTTTGATGTGCGAATTCATGTGGCCCTCCGCTCGTTGCCGGCGTTGGAGGCGGTGCGCATTTCGGTGGCGGCGCGCATGATTGCCTTCTGGATGCGAGAATAGGTCATGCAACGGCAGAGATTGCCGTCCATATGCGCAACCACTTCTTCCTTGGTCGGGTTGGAATTCTTTGCGAGCAGCGAGGCTGCCTGCATGATCTGGCCGGACTGGCAGTAGCCGCATTGCGGGACCTGCTCGGCGATCCACGCCTTCTGCAGGGGATGATCACCCTTGGTGGACAGGCCTTCGATCGTGGTGATTTTCTTGCCGACGGCGTCGCTGACCTGCGTCTGGCAGGATCGTACCGCTTCGCCGTTGATGTGAACGGTGCAAGCGCCACACAGCCCGGCGCCGCAGCCGAACTTCGTACCCGTCATTTGGAGTTGTTCGCGGATGACCCAGAGGAGAGGCGTATCGTTGGCCGCCTCGACGGACAGAGTCCGCCCGTTGATATTGAGACTAGGCATTGTTTCTTTCCCTGCCGGTGATGAAAACCGCTTACGGCGGAACTCATTTTTCTTGTTGGGGCGGCACCCACCGGGATGGTGCCAAAGCAAAGAATGATCGCGATCGGTTCGCGAGGCAATGAAAATCCGTCGCAGGAAAATCCCGATCTTGTTGTGTGCATTGCGGCAGCGATGTTGCCATATTCCAGGAGCAATATCGGAGGCGTCATTTCCATTTGGCGGAAAAAGCGGCAACCTCTGTTTCGCCGCTTGCCACCCGCCTCGACAATATTTCGACCTCAGCTATCCAAAGGACAAACCGTGGGACACGACATCAAACTGACGGCTTCGGACCATTTTCAACTGGGCGGCTACCGCGCCGACCCTTCCGCGGCGCCGAAAGCGGCGGTGGTCGTGATCCAGGAGATCTTCGGCGTCAATCACCATATCCGTTCGGTATGTGATCGTCTGGCGCGCGAGGGCTATGTTGCGGTGGCGCCCGCGATCTTCGATCGCATCGAGCCGAACTTCCAGTCGGGCTACTCGCCGGATGAAGTGACCGTGGCGCGCAAGTTCGTCGCTAACCCGGATTGGGCTGCGATGTTGCGCGACACCCAGGCCGCGATCGATGCCGTCAGGGATGTCGGCCCGGTCGGTATCATCGGCTTCTGTCTTGGCGGCAGTGTTGCATATGCGGCCGCGACCAAGCTCTCCGGCCTGAAGGCTGCGATTGGCTATTACGGCGGCGCGATCGTTCGTTCGGCCGGTGACAAGCCGAAAGTGCCGACGCAATTGCACTTCGGCGAAAAGGACGCCGGTATTCCGCTAACCGATGTGGAAGCGATCCGCGCCAAACGTCCCGATGTCGAAATCCACATCTATCCGGGCGCGCAGCACGGCTTTAACTGCGACGAGCGCGCAAGCTACGACAAGGCAAGCGCCGACATCGCCTGGCCGCGCAGCCTGGATTTCTTCGGCAAGTATTTGAAAGCCTGAGATCAGAACCAGCGTTCGCTGACGAGGACGGTATCGCCGGGGCTGATGGGAGTGCCGAGCGGCACGACGACGCGGTCGGCGTTATGGGTCAACGTGACGCTGTCGCGCTTGGCGCGGGGCGAAAAGCCGCCGGCGATCGCGACCGCGCTTTCGACGCTCATATTGGGCACGTAGGGATATTGGCCGGGAGCGGCAACCTCGCCGAGGATGAAGAAGGGACGATAGGTTTCGACCTCGACCGCGACCGAAGGCTCGCGGATATAGCCGTTGCGCAGTTTGGCGGCGATCTCGGTGGCCAGTCCCGCGGGCGTTCGCCCGCGCGCGGGAACTGCGCCGATCAAGGGCATGGTGATCGCGCCGCCGGCATCGATCGCATAGGTGTTGGTGAGACCTTCCTGGCCAAAGACCACGACGCGTAGCTTGTCGCCGGCATCGAGGTGGTAGGGCGCATCGTGGTGGGCGGAGACGGGAGCGGCGGCATAGGCGTTTTCAACCGGCGCGTAAGTACCACGCGGCGAAGCCTCGAAGCTTGCACGAAGCGCGCTGATCGCACCGCCGGAATCGGCTGAGGCTACCGGTGAGGGGGAATAATAAGAAGGCTGGCCATAGGCCATGGCGTCGAGGTCGCTGCGCGGCGCCATCGCGACCTGATTGCCCGTCTGCATGCAGCCCGCAAGCGCGAGCGCGGTGATGGCAGCCGTAAGTGGCAGAGAGAGCGCGCGCGTGACCCGCAACTGAGCTGTCCTATTTAGCGAGACAGCTAAACTCTTGCACCTGACATGGTTAACAAATCGTTTTTTTGGCCGCGGCCGGCCAACGCCGCGGGAGCGGCCTGAAGCTCCGGCCGTTGCGCAAAAACCGGGAGCCTCGTTACGGCGCCTCGCGGTGCCGGCGGCGGCGGATAGCCCTAGTCTCTGGAATAGCCGATCAGCGGCTTCTTCGGCCGGAACAGCAGCATCAGCACGATTCCAAGCACGGCCATGACCGCGAAAACCGGCTGGTCCAGGATGAGGCGGACCACATTGTTCCAGAGCCAGGGCGAGAGGCCTTCGACCCAGACACGAAATGCCTGTTGGCTGGATTGGTGGACGTCGTTCCAGAACTGGCCAAACCGGGTAAAGCGCAAGGTGTTGTCGGCGACGTACCTTGCCCCGTCATAGACCATGAAGATAAATCCGCCGGCCAGCAGCAACAGTCCGACCAGACGGAAAAAGCCGCGGATCATGCCTCACCCACTATCTCTCGTGCCCAAATTGACTGCCAGCCATTAGCGGCGCGGCGCGGGAAATTCAACCTCGCCAGCAACTTATCAGGCCTCGCGGGGCCCGGACGGGGGCCAGACGGGAGGCCGAAGGCGTTGACGCTGTCGCATCCGGCCTCTATAAGACGCCGTAATTGGCGGCGGGCGCAATCCCGCCGCCCTGTTCTTTTGAGCGTCGCCACCCCCATCGGTTTTCGGCGTGGCATTCTCGACAGGGCACCCGAAACAATCAGCGTCGATCAGGCAAACCGTGGGCAATCGTTTCGCTCACCTGCGATCGGTCACTGCCGAAGGACATTTGAGAACATGGCCAATACGACTTCCGCCAAGAAGGCGACGCGCAAGATTGCCCGCCGCACCATCATCAATAAATCGCGCCGCACCCAGATGCGTGGTTCGGTACGATCGGTCGAAGAAGCGATCAAGCGCGGCGACCGCGACGCAGCACTCAAGGCAATGGCGGGCGCCGAGCCGGAGCTGATGAAAGCCGCTCAGAGCAATATCATTCACAAGAACGCGGCGAGCCGAAAGGTTTCGCGACTTGTTCATCAGATCGCAAAGCTGGCGAAGTAAGCCGAACCAACATCAACGACTGCAAAAGCCCGGCTCAGCCGGGCTTTTGTTTTTTGCGGCGGTATTTTTTGACGACGAGCATTTCCCCGCATTTTTACGGAGTGGGGTGAGCGACTGCGAGCCGGTGCTGTCACTTCAAGCCGCAAGCGCAGCCATCGCAGCGAAGATGCCGCACTTGGAAAAATCAAACCGGCGATCTCCCGCATCGCGTCATGGGAAGGCTACCCTTCTTCGATGAGCAAAAAAAAACGCGTTTGCGTAGTCACTTATCGGCATAGTGACAGCGGGTTGTTTGAAAATTCGCTTCCGCCTCGGCCAAACTTAAACAATTTATGAATTTATTTTGGGCGTTGGTGCGAAATATGACAGCGACAAGGTGTTTCGAATCCATGCACAGATTCAAAACCTTGCGCCTTTGCACGAAAATCATGCGCTGTTGGCCGAAACGCCAAGTTGTTTTTGCAGGCAACGGCGCTGAATCATTTTCGTTGCGGGAAACCAAGCTTGCTGTATCTCTTAGATCGTTCGCATCGCCCACGGCTCTTGAGACCAGCGCGGATTAAGGATCGGGGCGGACGTGCAAATCGGCGGCGGTGTGCGCGTTAGCGACGCTTTCCAAGCGATCGTTGAGTTCGAACCCATAGCGATATGGGTAAGGAAGTTCTGTGTCGAAATTTCTCAAAGCGAAGCGCGGGCGCTTCGTCGTTAAAAAGAGAGATACGAGACAGTCGAACCGGCAAGCCAAGGAAAGCGGAGCACGCGGGCGGGGATGAGTTTGAGGCGGGCGGAGCGAGTGGCGTAGCGGCTGAAAGTTGTTTTGGTTTTCAGATGTCGCCGGTCGATTTTAAGCAGATTTGGAGTGACGACTTGCCGTGACCAGTTGCGGCGAGAGGGGGAGGAAGCATGTCTTACGAAATCATTGGAATTCCTGGTTCCGATCTATTTAAGCATCACAGCGTGGTAACGGCCGCGGCCAGCATCGCGGTTCCGGGCGAGGTTTCGAATATCTCGCTGAACGCTTTGGAGGCCGCCGGCAAGCGGCCTTGCGCGCGAGCTCCGGACAGACCGTCGAGTACGCGCTAGCCTCGCGAAGCTTCCTTCAAGCCCAAGACCTGCCCGACGGCGTTTCGCCGAACGGCCGAGCTATGGCTGAAACGGGCTTCGCGCGAGGCTGCCTCCGTGCAGCGCATGCACGGCGGATCCACCATCAGCAGAATTCAAGACACCTCAAAGAGAAGTTTTCGGGCAATGACAAATATCGAACCGGCAATGAAAAGCATCGAACAGGACCGTTGGTCGCGTGTGAAAGGAAGGTTGCGTTCAACCGTGGGCGAAGACGTCTACACGAGCTGGTTTGCCCGGATGGATCTGGAAAGCGTGCGGGACGAAAGCGTGCATCTTTCGGTTCCGACGCGCTTCCTCAAGAGCTGGATTCAGGCGCATTATGTGGAACGCGTTCTGTCTTGCTGGCAGGCCGAGATGCCCGAAGTCCATCGGATCGATCTTTCCGTGCGCACGGCGATGCGATGTGCGGCGCCGGCCAAGGACGTCTCAGCCACCCACCTCGACGCGCGCCGTCCCGAACGGCCGGATAGCCGGCCGGCGGTCGAACTGCGCTCGGTAGCGACCGCGCCGGTTTCGGCGAACCATGACGCGCTCGGCGGCTCGCCGCTCGATCCGCGCCTGACATTTGCAAGCTTCGTCATCGGTCGTTCGAACACGCTGGCGCACGCCGCTGCACGCCAGGTGGCCGAAGGCCGCCGCGGCGATCCCGTGATGTTCAACCCGCTCTATATCCATGCCGGCGTTGGCCTCGGCAAAACCCACCTGCTGCAGGCGGTGACCTGGGCCGGTAATTCCGGCAGCGAGCGCAAGGTGCTGTATCTGACGGCGGAAAAATTCATGTACGGCTTTGTCGCGGCGTTGAAGACGCAGACGGCGCTCGCGTTCAAGGAAGCGTTGCGCGGCATCGACGTGCTAGTCATCGACGATCTGCAATTCCTGCAAGGCAAATCCACCCAGGCCGAGTTCTGTCACACCTTGAACGCGCTGATCGATGCCGGCCGTCAGGTCGTGATCGCAGCCGATCGCCCGCCTTCCGATCTCGAAAGCCTGGATGATCGCGTGCGCTCGCGCCTTGCCGGCGGTCTCGTGGTGGAAATGGGTTCGCTCGGCGAAGAATTGCGGCTCGGCATTCTCAAGTCGCGCGTCACCGCGGCCCGCGCCCATCATGCCAGCTTCGACGTCCCGGAGCAGGTGCTGGAATATCTGGCGCGCACCATCACCCATAACGGCCGCGATCTCGAAGGTGCCATCAATCGTCTGCTCGCGCATTCGAAGCTGAACAATCAGCCGGTGACGCTGGAGATGGCCGAACGCGAGGTGCGCGACCTGGTCCGTCCGCAAGAACCCAAGCGGATCAAGATCGAGGACATTCAGCGGGTGGTGGCCCGGCAGTACAATGTCAGCCGTTCCGACCTGTTGTCGTCGCGCCGTACGGCCAACGTGGTTCGCCCGCGGCAGGTGGCGATGTATCTGGCCAAAACCCTCACCTTGCGGTCTCTGCCTGAGATTGGCCGCCGGTTCGGCGGGCGCGATCATACGACCGTGCTGCATGCCGTGCGCAAGATCGAGGCGTTGGTCGCCAAGGATGTCTCGCTCTCGGAAGAGGTCGAATCCCTGAAGCGTCAATTGCAGAGCGAATAGGCCCTAAAACGCTTTACCCTCCCCGCGCGGGGAGGGCGGGCCAGGGTGCTAAAACAATGGGCTGGCGAACCCCAAAAGTGGGGAACGGCTAGCGGCCTCTCTTGCGCTTGCCCGCCATCCGCGCCACTTTGAGGTCCCCCCGAGCGGGCGGATCGAGCCCAGCTTTGATCGGCCTTTCGGGTCCAGACGCCGCGGTGCGCTTTCGGAGCCGCCCGGCTTTTCCCTCTTCGGAATTAGGCGGGTATGGCAATGAAGGTTACCGTCGAACGCGCGCAACTCCTGAAATCGCTGGGCCACGTTCACCGCGTGGTCGAGCGGCGCAATACCATTCCGATCCTCGGCAACGTGCTGGTCCGGGCCGAGAATGCGCGGCTGTCGCTGAAAGCCACCGACCTCGATCTCGAAGTCACCGAGACGCTGGCGGCTGAAACCGCGACCGCCGGTTCCACGACCGTTCCGGCGCACATGTTTTATGACATCGTGCGCAAGCTGCCTGACGGGTCGCAAATCGTGCTGGAAGGCGACGGCGACCGCTCGGTACTGGCGATCAAGGCCGGCCGCTCGCGCTTTACGCTACAAACGCTGCCCGAGAACGATTTTCCGGATCTTGCCGCCGGTGAGATGACGCATTCGTTCACGCTGGCCGCTTCCGACGTGAAACGGCTGATCGACCGGACGCAATTTGCAATTTCAACCGAGGAGACCCGCTACTATCTCAACGGCATCTATCTGCACTCGGCCGGCAGTGCCAAGGCGGCGACGTTGCGCGCGGTGGCGACCGACGGCCATCGCCTGGCCCAGATCGATTTGCCGCAGCCGAAAGGCGCTGCCGGCATGCCGGGTGTGATCGTGCCACGCAAGACCGTAGGCGAGGTGCAGCGCCTGATCGAAGACAATGAGGCCGAAGTCAAAATCGAACTTTCGCAGGGCAAAATCCGGCTCACGATCGAAAATGTGGTGCTGACCTCGAAGTTGATCGATGGGACGTTTCCGGACTACGGCCGCGTGATTCCGCAAAACAACGACAAGGAACTCGTCGTCGACAAGAAGGATTTCGAGGCTGCGGTCGACCGTGTTTCGACGATCTCGAGCGAACGGGGCCGCGCGGTGAAGCTCGCTTTGTCTGCAGGCCGGCTGGTGCTGTCGGTCACCAATCCCGACTCGGGGAGTGCGACCGAAGAACTCGAAGTCGAATATGCCTCCGATCCGCTCGATATCGGATTCAACTCGCGCTATCTGCTCGATATCGCGGCCCAGATCGAGGGCGAAGTCGCCGTACTGAAATTGGCCGATCCGGGTTCGCCGACGCTGGTGCAGGACAAGGAATCCAAGGGCGCGCTCTATGTGCTGATGCCAATGCGGGTGTGACGCCCCTGTCATGGCCGGGCTTGACCCGGCCATCCATCAAACCAAATGGGTTATTGGGTTTACATCCTCGCCAGCAAGCCCGGTGGAACGCTTTACGTGGGCGTGACGAACGATCTGGTCCGGCGCGTTTACGAACATCGGGAAGGTCTGGCAGACGGGTTCACGAAGCGTTACCGCGTTAGATCGCTTGTCTATTTTGAACCGCACGAAGATATCGCTGAAGCGCTTCAGCGCGAAAAGAACATCAAGCATTGGTCGCGCGAGTGGAAGATCGATTTAATTGTCGCGCAGAACCCCGATTGGCGGGATTTGTACGAAGAGATTGTCCGCTAACGCGGACGATGGATTGCCGGGTCAAGCCCGGCAATGACGGCGAGCCATGACCCCATCCCGCATTCACCGGCTCACGCTCACGCATTTCCGCAACTATCGCGCGGCGAGCCTTCAGACGCGCGGCGACGTGGTCGTGCTGGCGGGCCCGAACGGCGCCGGAAAAACCAATTGCATCGAGGCGATTTCGTTTTTGTCGCCGGGCCGCGGGCTGCGCCGCGCGATGCTGGAGGACGTTGCCGACAATCAGGGCGACGGCTCGTGGGCGGTTTCCGCCGAAGTCGAAGGTGCATTGGGACTGGCTACGCTGGGCACCGGCATCGACGCGCCGGCGGCGGAGGCCTCCTCGAGCAGCCGGCGCTGCCGTATCGACCGCGAACCCGTGGCCTCGGCGACGGCGTTCGGCGACCACCTGCGCATGGTATGGCTGACGCCCGCGATGGACGGATTGTTTTTGGGGCCGGCATCGGAGCGGCGGCGCTTTTTCGACCGCCTCGTGCTCGCCATCGACAGTGAGCATTCGGCGCGGGTCTCGGCGCTTGATCGTTCTTTACGTTCGCGCAATCGCCTGCTCGAGGTGCGCAATTACGACGATCACTGGTGCGACGCGATCGAGCGCGAAACGGCGGAGCTGGCAGTTGCGGTTGCGGCGATGCGCGGCCAGACCGCGGCGAGACTGGCCGGGATGCTGCAGGCACGCGGCGAAGTTTCGGCATTTCCCTCCGCAGAGATCGCGCTCGATGGCTGGATGGAAAACGCGCTGATGTCGGAACCGGCGACCGCGGTCGAGGACCGCTACCGTGAGATCCTGCGTGCGGGCCGCGCGCGCGATGCCATCGCCGGCCGCACGCTCGATGGGCCCCACCTGACGGACTTGCAGGTGGTCTACGCGCCGAAAAACATGCCGGCGCGCGATGCCTCGACCGGCGAGCAGAAGGCGCTCCTGATCGGTCTCGTGCTCGCGCATGCTGGTCTGGTGGCGGAAATGACCGGCATCACGCCGCTTCTCTTGCTCGACGAGGTGGTGGCTCACCTCGATCCCGGCCGGCGCGCCGCGCTGTTCGATGAGCTCGCAAAACTCGGCGCCCAGGTCTGGATGACCGGCGCCGACCCTGCCGCGTTCGCAGACATTGGCTCGTCCGGTGAGATTTTTGGCGTCGACGGCGGCCAGATTACCCGCCGTAGCTGACGCGAACCTCTCAAAACGGGGCGCAGAATCAGGGGGCGAATCGCGCTTTTGCAAGGTCTCTGAATCGGCTTTCCGGGGGCTTGAAAAATCGTTAAAAAACCACATCTTTTCAATATCTTGCCAGCTCAGACTTTGCGCTAGGCGCGCATCGTCTTTCATGGCAGAAATAGACTTAATCAGCGCCTGATTTGCGCGCCGATTCGAAGACGTCTCAAAGGCCTCACATGACAGAACCTGCCCGGCAACCGCTCGGTGACAACGACCGTCCGATTCCTGTTGAATATGGCGCGGAATCGATCCGGGTTCTGAAGGGCCTCGACGCCGTTCGCAAGCGGCCGGGCATGTATATCGGCGACACCGACGATGGCAGCGGCCTGCACCACATGGTGTACGAAGTCGTGGACAACGCCATCGACGAGGCGCTTGCGGGTCACGCGACCGCGGTCGAGGTCGTTCTCAATGCCGACGGCTCCGTGACCGTGCGCGACGATGGCCGCGGCATTCCCGTCGATATTCACAAGGGCGAAGGCATTTCGGCTGCCGAAGTCATCATGACGCAACTGCATGCCGGCGGAAAATTCGACCAGAATTCCTACAAGGTATCGGGTGGCCTGCACGGCGTCGGCGTTTCCGTCGTCAACGCGCTGTCGAGCAAACTGCAATTGCGGGTGTGGCGGGACGGCAAGGAACATTTCATCGAATTCGCCCATGGCGATGCGCTCGCTCCGCTCTCGGTGGTCGGCGACGCCAACGGCAAGCGCGGCACCGAGGTGACCTTCCTCGCCTCGACGGAAACCTTCACCAACGTCGAATACGATTTCGCAACACTCGAGCACCGCCTGCGCGAGCTCGCCTTCCTCAATTCCGGCGTCAACATCGTGCTGTCCGACATGCGTCACGCGGTCGAGAAGCGCGAGGCGATGCACTACGAGGGCGGAGTCGAGGAATTCGTCAAATATCTCGACCGCAACAAGAAGGCGATGGTGCCCGCGCCGATCATGGTCAACGCCGAGATGAACGGGATCGGCGTCGAGGCCGCTCTGTGGTGGAACGACAGCTACCACGAGAACGTGCTGTGCTTCACCAACAACATCCCACAGCGCGACGGCGGCACCCATCTGGCGGGCTTCCGCGGCGCGCTGACCCGTCAGGTCAACGGTTATGCCGATGCGATGGCCAAGCGCGAAAAGGTCGCGCTGACCGGCGACGATTGCCGCGAGGGTTTGACGGCGGTGCTCTCGGTGAAAGTGCCTGATCCAAAGTTCTCCTCGCAGACCAAGGACAAGCTGGTGTCCTCGGAAGTGCGCCCCGTGGTCGAAAACGTCATCAATGAAGCGTTGGCGGCCTGGTTCGAGGAGCATCCCTCGGAAGCGAAGATCATCGTCGGCAAGGTGGTGGAAGCTGCTGCTGCGCGCGAAGCCGCCCGCAAGGCGCGCGAACTGACGCGGCGCAAGGGCGCGCTCGACGTCGCGTCGCTGCCCGGCAAGCTCGCCGACTGCCAGGAACGCGATCCCGCCAAGTCCGAACTGTTCATCGTCGAGGGCGATAGCGCCGGCGGCAGTGCCAAGCAGGGCCGCAACCGCGAATTCCAGGCGGTGCTGCCGCTGCGCGGCAAAATCCTCAATGTCGAACGCGCACGCTTCGACAAGATGCTGAGCTCCGAGCAGATCGGCACCCTGATCACCGCGCTCGGAACCGGCATCGGCCGCGACGACTTCGACCTGTCAAAGCTGCGCTATCACAAGATCATTCTGATGACCGACGCCGACGTCGACGGTGCGCATATCCGCACCTTGCTGTTGACGTTCTTCTTCCGCCAGATGCCGACCCTGATCGAGGGCGGCTATCTCTATATCGCCCAGCCGCCGCTCTATAAGGTGAACCGCGGCAAATCCGAGCAATACCTGAAAGACGAGCGCGCGCTGGAAGATTACCTGATCGAGACCGGTCTCGACGACTGCGTCTTCAAGCCCGCCTCGGGCGAGGATCGCGGTGGCCGCGACCTGCTGGCGCTGGTGGAAGACGCCCGGCTCATTCGCGGCGTGCTGTTCAATCTGCACAGTCGCTATAATCGCAAGGTGGTCGAGCAGGCGGCGATCGCCGGCGTGCTCAACCCGAAGATCACCAGCGACGTCTCAACTGCCAACGCCGCCGCCGATTATATCGCGCGAAGGCTCGATGCCCTGGCCGACGAGGTCGAGCGCGGCTGGGTCGGCCGTTTCAGCGAAGGCGAGGGATTTGTCTTCGAGCGCACGGTGCGCGGCGTCAAGGACTTCGCCATGATCGATGACGCGTTGCTCGGCTCGGCGGACGCCCGCAAGCTCGACGAATACGCCGCACGATTGCAGGAAGCCTATCCGCGTCCCGGCATCTTGCGGCGGAAGGATAGCGAGACGGCGATCCATGGTCCGGTGAGCCTGTTCGAGGCGGTGACCGATGCGGGGCGTGAGGGCGTCAAGCTTCAGCGTTACAAAGGTCTCGGCGAGATGAATCCGGATCAGCTCTGGGAGACCACGCTCGACACCAATGAACGTTCACTCCTGCAAGTGAAGGTCAAGGAGGTCGACGAGGCCGACGACATCTTCACCAAGCTGATGGGCGACGTGGTCGAGCCGCGCCGCGAGTTCATCCAGGATAATTCGCTCAGTGCGAATGTGGATGTGTGAGGCACCAACGTGCCCGCACCGCCGATCCAGTACATCATTGAGGGTGGCCACCGGCTGACGGGCACTATCGAGCCGTCCGGCAACAAGAACGCTGCGTTGCCGATCATTGCCGCAGCACTTCTGACCGAACATCCCGTCACGCTCGACAATGTCCCGCGCATCCGCGACACCGAAACGCTGGTGGAACTGATCCGCTCGGTCGGCGCATCTGCCGAATGGCAGAAGCCCAATACGCTCGCCATTCATGCCAAGGACATTCGCGCCGCCGATCTCGATCCGGAGCTGTGCGCGCGGATTCGAGCCTCGATCCTGCTGGCAGGCCCGCTACTGGCGCGCTGCGGCGAGGTGGTGTTGCCGCCGCCCGGCGGCGACGTGATCGGGCGGCGCCGGCTCGATACGCATTTCCTCGCCTTCGAGCAGTTAGGGGCTACCGTTACGGCGTCCGCCCGGCTGGAGTTGCGCTGCGCCCGCCTCAAGGGCGCGGATGTATTCCTGGACGAGCCCAGCGTGACCGCGACCGAGAATGCGCTGATGGCCGCTGTCGCCGCCCATGGCACCACCTATTTGCGCAACGTGGCGTCCGAGCCGCATGTGCAGGATCTGGCGCATTTCCTGGTCGCGCTCGGCGCCCGCATCGATGGCATCGGCACCAACACCATGACCGTGCATGGACCGGCCACGCTCGGCTCGGTCAGCTACGCGATCGGCCCCGATCACATCGAGGTTGGCTCCCTGATTGGGCTGGCCGCGGTGACGCGCTCGCAGCTTCGCATCGCGCGCGCCGGTGTCGAGCACCTGCGCTCGATCCGGATGGGATTTGAACGGCTCGGGATCTCCTGCGAGGTCGAAGGCGATGACCTCGTGGTGTCCGATCGCCAGACCCTCAAGATTCAAGACGATTTCGGCGGCCACGTCCCGAAGCTGGAGGACCAGCCGTGGCCGGCTTTCCCCGCCGACCTGATGTCGATCGCGATCGTGACGGCGACCCAATGCGCGGGCCTCATCCTGATGTTCGAGAAGATGTTCGAATCCAGGATGTTCTTTGTCGACAAGCTGATCGCCATGGGTGGCCGCATCGTATTGTGCGATCCCCACCGCGCGATCGTTGCAGGTCCGAGCCAACTGAAAGGCGCGCTGATGAGTTCGCCCGACATTCGCGCCGGGATGGCCATGCTGCTCGCGGCGGCCTGCGCCGATGGCGTCTCCACCATCAACAACGCCGATCAGATCGAGCGCGGCTATGAGCGGATCGACGAACGTCTCAATGCGCTTGGCGCGAGGATTACCCGCGTGCCGGCGCGCGGGAGTTAGCGGCGCGCTGAATTTATTCCCGAAACCAGCAATATTTTAGTGCGAGTTGGTGCCTTGCGTTGTTACCGCGAGGTGCGCAAGACTTCGCCCTGCGATGACCATCCTTGAAATTAAACCCGATGTCGATCGTGAGCGCGTGCTGGCGGGCGCGCAGTTCGCGGACGCTTTTCGCGTCACGGTCCCGGACGCGGCGCTCGATGCGCGCGGGGCTGCCGAGCGGATATTTTCCGAGAGCCCCGGCTGGGTAAAGGCGCTGCTCGATCTGCGTAACAAGATCGTTGCGCCATTCGGCCTGAAAACCTCCGCCGAGCGCGAAGCGAAGTCCGAAGGGATGGTCGGGATGTTTCCGGTTCTCAGCGAGACGCCGGAGCGGCTGGTCGCAGGGTTCAACGATCATCACCTGGATTTCCGCGTCGTCGTGGATGTTCTCCCTGCGGACAGCGGCCGGGAAGTGACCGCGACCACCCTCGTCCTCACCCACAACCTGCTCGGGCGCGCCTATCTCACCGCGATCATGCCATTCCATCGCATGATTGCCAAAGCCCTGCTCAAGCAGGTCTGCCAGGTGCAAGCGCCGAAATAGCGGCTGCGCGCTGCGCGGCTATGCGATGGCGGCATTGAACAAGCGGCATCTGAGCCTTAGGCTAGGGAAAGCTTGCGGGCTTTGATCCGCAGATCATCACGCCAAAAGAAGCCGAGGAAACAAGAATGGCAGAGGAAACCGCAACGCTTGCCGCCTATGTCGCCGGCCTCCGCTTCGAAGACATTCCCGAAGAGGTGCGCGAGCGCGCCAAGGCCCTGACCCTCGATTTTCTCGGCAGCGCCATCCGCGCGCGGCGTGATGCGGAGTCCACGCCCTCGCTGTTCAAGACGCTGGAGGCATTGGCGCTAGATGGGCGCGGTGAGGCCACGGTGTTTGGCGATAACAGAACCTGGACGCCGGCGGTTGCCGCTCTGCTCAACGGCGCGCTCGGCCACTCGCTCGATTTTGATGACACACATGCCGATTCCTCGCTGCATCCGAGCGCACCGGTGGTGCCGGCCGCGTTCGCGATCGGCGAACTCGTGCATGCTTCCGGCCGCGAAGTGTTGACCGCGATCGTCGCCGGTTATGAAGTCTGCTGCCGGCTCGGCAATGCGCTCGATCCGACCTCGCATTATGCCCGCGGCTTCCATCCCACGGCTACCGCCGGGACCTATGGGGCGGCCGCCGCGGCGGCGAAATTGTTTGGTCTGTCGAAAGAGCAGATCATTGCCGCCTTCGGCGTTGCCGGCAGCCAGGCGGCCGGCTCGCTACAATTTCTGGTCAACGGTGCCTGGAACAAACGCTACCAGGTGGGCGCCTCCGCCATGAACGGCGTGATCGCTGCGACACTGGCGCGCAACGATTTTGTCGGCGCGACGCAGTCGGTCGAGGGCAAGCATGGCCTGCTCGTCGGCTACAGCGACAACGCCCATCCCGATAAGGCCGTCGCCGGTCTCGGCAAGGTCTACGAGACCATGAAGATCGGCGTGAAACCTTATCCGAGCTGCCGTTACACCCATGCGGCGCTGGATGCGCTGATCGCGATGCGCCGCGAACACAATCTGACACCGGACCAGATCAAGCGCGTCGAGATCGGGCTGCACCGCAACGGCATTACGCTTGCGGGCGACCCCGCCACCAAGCGCCATCCGACCTCGGTGGTCGGCGGGCAGTTCTCGATGTTCTTCACCGGCGCGGTGGCGCTCGATCAGGGCGGCTTTGGCTGGGACGACTACGGCCGGCTCGGCGATACCGCGGTCGATACGCTCGCCGACAAAATCGACGTCGTGCGGGACGATCGCCTGGAGATCGGCCGCAAGCATCCCTTTGGCGCGCGCGTCAGCATCACCACCGATGACGGCGTGCACGAGCGGATCCATGACGATCCCTCCGGCGAACCGAACTCGTTCCCGGATGCGCAGGCGATGGCGCAGAAATTTTTGACGCTGGCCCGTCCAGTGCTCAACGGCCGTGCCGACCAGTTGGCGGATGCGATCCTGTCGATGGAAAACTTTGACCGCATCGACCAAGCGACCCAACTCGGGCGCCAGTAAACTCTCGGGCCGGCGCCGACCGTATGACTGACGGCGTCAGGGCTGATCGTCGCGGAATTCGCGGTTCGCGAGACTTGCTTCTTCGAGGTCGAGATCGCGTTCGATGCGCCGCCGGGTTTCGTCGGTGATCTTGCCGTCGCGCAGCAGGATGTGGATGAATTTTCGTTCGGCCGCGATCAATTCGCGCGTCAAGTCATTCCCGGCCGCGGAAGCGACACGCGCA
>DATHPL010000580.1:0-3500 GCA_035483915.1 Bradyrhizobium sp. | reverse complement strand
TGTCGCCGAAGGCGGCAAGGTGGTGAGCGCGCCGGTGGCGTTGGTGTTACGCGGCGGCGGAGGTGGTAGCGCTCCTGACGGGCTCGCAAGGTCTACCGGCGCGCCGACCGACCCGTCGGCAGGCACCGGCAGTTGGCCGCCGCCAAGCGCCCGCGGCGCGCCAGGTGCGTTGGGATTCTGATTGGGGTCAAAGGCATCGCCACGCCGGCGGCCCGTCGGCGGCACGCCTGCAGGCTCCTGAACGATGGGCGCGGGAGCGGCGACCTGCGGCTGATAGCCTCCCGGCGACTGCTGGTAGACGGGCTGCTGGATGGGTGGCAGCGCGGCCGCATTGGGCAGAGGAGCGCCGGGCTGGCCGGGCACAGCGCCCTGGGGAGCCTGGGCACCGCCCTGAAGCATCCTCAAACGCTCTTCCAACTGCCGGTTGCGGTATTGCAGCTCCTCGTTCTGCCCGGTGAGCTGCCGCAACTGGTTTTCAAGTTGCTGGATCCGGGCCTCCGGATCGACGTCGTCGGATTGCGCCAGCGCCGGGGAATGCCACGCGAGCGGGCACAAAACGACCGCCGCAGCCAATGCCGCGGCTCGGGTAACTTTATGTAATCTGGACGACATTTTGGCCTTGCGGACAGAACCGGCGTGAGCGCGAAGACGGATCAGCTTGAGGGAGGGACTACGCCAAAAATGTGACTGAGACAAATGGCGCCCGTATCACAAAATCCCCAAACGAGAACCGGCGCCCTCAAGGCGCCGGTGAAATCGCTCGTTAAAATCCGCTGGCTTCAGGAGCTTGCGTTCAGCACCGTGACCGCGCGTCGATTTTGCGACCAGCAGGAGATGTCGTTGCAAACCGCGACCGGACGCTCCTTGCCGTAGGAGATGGTCCGCATCCGCGAAGGATCGATGCCGCGCGAGGCGAGGAAGGTGCGCACCGACTGGGCGCGCCGCGCGCCGAGCGCGATGTTGTACTCGCGGGTACCGCGTTCGTCGGCGTGGCCTTCAATCGTGAAGCTGTAGCGGTTGTAGGTTTGCAACCACTGCGCCTGCTTCTCCAGCGTCGTGATCGCCTGCGGCGACAATTCGGTCTGGTCGCTCTCAAAGAAGACGCGATCGCCGACATTGACCACGAAATCCTGCTGGCTGCCCGGTGTCGCCGCACTGGCCATCGCACCGTCGGTCAAAGGGTTCTTCGCACAGGCGCCCATCGACAGCGCCACCGCAAGCGCGGCAGCGAGTTTCAAACCCTGGAGGATACGCATAGGATGTTTCATTCGGGAGCCTCCACGCTCACGTTTTCGACTTCTATCCGGTCTACAGGGCGATAGTTAAGCGAACGTTCCGTCAACCTTGATGGGATGTTGCCGAACCCATTCAAATGCCCCCAGTCGGCGAAAAGCAACCGCCATGGTTAATGGGTTGTAAATGTGGCACGAGGGTGAAGGCAAGGCTATTCACCAAATATATCGGTTTTTCAAGACGATCGGCACGTTTCGCCCGCAAAACCATGGAACTTGGGCCGGCGAGATGGTGAGGGAATAGCCCGTTCGAATCGGAAGCGCGGATAAGCCCGGCTCGCCTTGCGGGAGGCTACCCACCCGGAAAGCCGCTTCAGCGGGTCGGCGCCATGGAGG
The DNA here is from genome assembly GCA_035483915.1 of Bradyrhizobium sp. Lineage (GTDB taxonomy): Bacteria > Pseudomonadota > Alphaproteobacteria > Rhizobiales > Xanthobacteraceae > Bradyrhizobium. Next base: position 1,872 of record DATHPL010000580.1, on the reverse strand, counting down.
CTTGTCCGAGAAACTCGGGAAGATCGACCACCGAGGATAGGCGATCGCCTTGACGTTCGAACAACATCTCCCGCTCCAACTCGGTCGAGCGGAACAGCGGATAACGCTGGAACACCTTCTCGCGCAATTTCGGATAGTCGACGGCCATCAGGCAAAGCGGCTTTGTCAGCGTCGGGTACGGACGCGGCAGGCACAAAGGCTGGTGCAGGAACACCCGGCGATAAAATGCCTGATGTTCCTTGCGGACGGTCGCGGTGCCGATATCGGCGCCGAAATGCTCGCATGCAACGTAAGCGAGCCGCAGCGTGATGTATGGAAGTTGGGGATATTTGGTTCTGCGAACTGGATCGGCGACGAAGCGGTTGGGGTCGACGATAACCTTGCCTTTGGCCAATTCAGGCGCGAGCAGGTCCGCAAAGGCATCGACCGCCGGCGTATCGCTGCACTCGGGTGTCGCGACACTGATACGAACCGAACTGGTCAACTCGCCGTCGAGGTAAATGCCGAAAATCCAGGAATTCGGCAGATCGTCGAAACGGTCGGTCAGGCGTTGATCGGACCGCGCTTCGATGGCTCCTTCGTTGACATAGGCCCGGTATCTTAAGTTGTAGATATCTTCTCTTTCAACTTCTGTTTCTGCCAACCGGTATTCGACTTGATCAAGCAGATCGATCTTTTGCTGGGCGGGCCCGCTTCTGGTCTCTTGCACTAAACTCAATCGGGCCTCCTTGCAGCGGCCAACTAGCCACATACAACCGAAGGTTAATTGTTTCTTACCGCAAGTGCAAACGAATCGGCCGGTTAGGGTTAACCCCGCCGCAAAGAGAGTTTCGGGCCAAGGAGGAAACCCCTTTGAAATCAGGGTTCAAGCCCGGAAGGATGTCTTCAGGCGGTAGAGCGGGACGGTTAAGCGGTCGAACGGGAGGCGAGCGGTTCTTCGTCAGGCCGCCGGCCATGGGACGCATTCAAGAGCTGGCGCACCCGCACCGCCGGTACCGGCCGGCTGAAAAGATAGCCCTGAGCCTCGCTGACGGTGCCATCGGCATTGACGAGTTCGAGCTGCTCGTTGGTCTCGATGCCCTCGACCACGACCGACATGCCGAGATCGGCACTCAGCCGCGCGACACCCCGCAACAGCGTCAACGGACGATCGGTGTCGATGCCTTCCAGGAACGAACGATCGATCTTGACCTTCTGCAAGGGGAAGTTGTGCAGATAGCTGAGGCTCGAATAGCCGGTGCCGAAATCGTCGAGCGAAATGCGCACGCCGAGTTCGCGCAGCTGCGCAAGCAACTCATGGGTATGCTGGGTATTGCGCAGCAGGGAAGACTCGGTGATTTCGATTTCGAGGCGCTGCGGCGGCATTCCCGAAACGTCGAGCGCGTAGCGAACCTCGCTCAAGAGGTCGCGCTGATGAAACTGCTGTGGCGAGAAATTGACCGCGACACTGACCGCCTCCGGCCATTGCATGCACTCCAGGCACGCCTTGCGCAGAATCCAGCGACCAAGATCGACGATCATGCCCATGTCCTCGGCGACCGGAATAATATCGATCGGCGACACCGTGCCGCGAAGGGGATGATTCCAGCGCAGCAACGCCTCGCAGGTCGATATCTTGCCGCTCTGCAGATTGACGAGCGGCTGATAAAATAGCTCGAATTCCTCGTTCGCCAGCGCCCGGCGCAGATCGAGTTCGAGAATGCGGCGCGCCTCGACTATTTGCGCCATTTCTTCGCGGAAGAAACAGAAGGTGCCGCGGCCGTCCGCCTTGGCACGGTAGAGCGCCATGTCGGCGTTCTTCAAAAGCGTGTCGGCGCTGACGTCTGCGGTCATCGCGATGCCGATGCTGGCGCCGATCTCGACCAGGTGATT